>NZ_JBFUHH010000112.1:0-12851 GCF_056402495.1 Microvirga sp. P4_A5
GATCTACAAATACTGCATCCACAACGTCGCCCAGTCCTACGGCAAGACCGCCACCTTCATGCCGAAGCCGGTCTATGGCGACAACGGCTCGGGCATGCACGTCCACCAGTCGATCTGGAAGGATGGCAAGCCGGTCTTCGCGGGCAACAAATACGCGGACCTGAGCCAGGAATGCCTTTGGTATATCGGCGGCATCATCAAGCACGCCAAGGCGCTGAACGCCTTCACCAACCCGTCGACGAACTCCTACAAGCGTCTCGTCCCGGGCTATGAGGCGCCGGTGCTGCTGGCCTATTCGGCCCGCAACCGGTCGGCGTCCTGCCGCATTCCGTGGACCACCTCGCCGAAGGCCAAGCGCGTGGAAGTGCGCTTCCCCGATCCGACCGCGAACCCCTATCTCTGCTTTGCGGCCCTTCTGATGGCGGGTCTCGACGGCATCGTGAACAAGATCGATCCCGGCGCGGCCATGGACAAGGACCTCTACGACCTGCCTCCGCGCGAGTTGAAGAAGATCCCGACCGTCTGCGGCTCGCTGCGGGAAGCGCTCGCAAGCCTCGACAAGGACCGCGCCTTCCTCAAGGCCGGCGGCGTCTTCAGCGACGACTTCATCGACAGCTTCATCGAGCTCAAGATGACCGAAGTGGCGCGCTTCGAGATGACGCCGCATCCGGTCGAGTTCACCATGTACTATTCCTGCTGAGCGGGATTTCCATTCTCCCGGCTGCGAACCGCAGCTCTCTTCACCGGAGCCCTCGCGGCTCCGGTTTTTTTATGCCCACGGGCGACGAAGCTCCCGGGAACGTCCGTCCCAACGCAAAAAGGCCCGGCGTTTCCGCCGGGCCCCTCGTCGCCGAAGCGATATGTCTTAGTAGCTGCTGAACTTGTAGTTCAGGCCGGCGCGCACAACGCCGAACTCGGTGTTGCCGTTGCCGAAAGCAACGTTGAGGTAATCGCGGTTGTCGCCGTCGAGATTGACGTAGAGACCTTCGACCTTGGCGGTAAGGTTGTCGGTGAAGGCGTATTCCACGCCGCCGCCGGCCGTCCAGCCGAAGTTCGAGTCGCCATAAGCCACACCGCCGGTGGCGTAGACCATGAACCGGTCGACGGCGATACCGGCGCGAACGCGGGTGGTGCCGAACCATTCGTTGTCGGAACCGTAGCGAACGCCGTTGACCGTGAAGTTGCCGCCCAGATCGGCGTATTGCAGATCGGTTTCGGCACCGAGCACGAACATGCCCATCTGGTAGTTGTAGCCGAGCTGCGCGCCGCCGACGAAGCCGCCGTCGTCATTGCCACGGTTCACCACGTCGAAGCCGCGGTTGTCGTCGTTGCCCCAGCCATAGCCGGCGTTCACGCCGATGTAGAAGCCCGTCCAGGTGAAGACCGGGACCGGAGCCATCATGGCGGGAGCCTTGCGCGACGGCAGGTCAGCAGCGGCGGCGGTGACGGTCAGGCCGATGAGCGCGACGGTGGAGAGAAGAATTTTTTTCATTGCAATCAAGTCCTGTTGCGAGAAGTCCAGCCCTGCTGTTACCCCATCGCAACGTAATATACTGTCACTTATCTGCAACAACGTGGCATTTTGCGACGGCTTCTCACCCTTGCGGCTTCTCGAGCCACAGGCGCATCGCGGCCGTCACCTGCTCCGGTTCTTCAAGGCTGGAAAGGTGGCCGGCGCCCCGCACCACGATGAGGGACGCCCATTCCACCATCTCGGCCATTTCCCGCGCGATTTCCGGCGGGGTGATCGAATCGCCGTCGCCGACGACGATCAACGTCGGAATTTCGATCCCCGGAAGAAGGTCGCGCGAATCGGGGCGAGCCATGATGGCACGCTGCTGGCGGACATAGCCCGCGGCGCCCGTCTCGCGCAGCATGTCGGCCACGACCTTTCTCAACGCCTCGTCGTCCTGGCGTCTGGGGTGGACGAGCTTGGGCCACAGACCAGAGAGAATTTCATCCCATCGCTCCGATTCCGCGAGGCCGATGAGCCGCTTGCGGTCTTCCTTCGCCTCATCGGTATCCGGCCGGGCACTGGTATCGAGCAGCGCCAGCCGCTCCACACGTTCCGGCGCCTGGCGCATGATTTCCATGGCGGCGTAGCCCCCCATGGAGAGGCCCGCGAGCGAGAAGCGCTCGGGCGCGGTTGCTAGCGCCCGCCGGGCGATGCCTGCCATTGAATCGTCCTGGGTGTGATCCGCCACCATGACATTCTTTAGGGGCGAGAAGGTCGCAATCTGATGTTCGAAAAGCCTCCCGGTATTGCCGAGACCGGGAATCAGAAGCAGGGTCGTCGTCATCAGGTGAATTTCCTTGGATTGACAAGCGACTAGCTTGTCCTATGGTCCGGCCACACCTTTGCCTGGGCGGATACCTCAGGTAGAACTCGTTTTGCGCCGGTTTGTTGCCGCCTTCTTGCGGTCGGGACCGACAGCGCCTCCAGACCCCAAACGGTTATACTTCTCATGTCTTTCGCCGACCTCGGACTCAGCGAGAAAGTTCTCCAGGCTGTCACGGCCTCAGGCTATACGGAGCCAACGCCCATCCAGGCGCAGGCCATTCCGCATGTGCTGGCGCGCCGCGACGTCCTCGGCATCGCCCAGACCGGAACCGGCAAGACCGCCGCCTTCGTGCTGCCACTGCTTACCAAGCTCGAAAGTGGGCGGGCGCGGGCGCGAATGCCGCGAACTCTGATCCTCGAACCGACGCGCGAACTCGCCGCGCAGGTGCAGGAGAATTTCGACAAATACGGCATCAACCACAAGCTTAACGTGGCGCTGCTCATCGGCGGCGTGTCGTTCGGCGACCAGGATGCCAAGATCGCCCGCGGTGTCGACGTGCTCATCGCGACGCCGGGCCGGCTCCTCGACCACATCGAGCGCGGCAAGCTTCTTCTCAGCGGCGTCGAGCTTCTCGTCATCGACGAAGCCGACCGGATGCTCGACATGGGGTTCATCCCCGACATCGAGCGCATCGTGAAGATGGTGCCGTTCACGCGCCAGACGCTGTTCTTCTCGGCCACCATGCCGCCCGAGATCCAGCGCCTGGCCGATGCCTTCCTGCATACTCCCGTGAAGGTGGAAGTCGCCCGCGCCGCGTCGACCGCCGCCACCATCACGCAGCGGCTCGTGGCCACCGGCCGCGAGGATTTCGAGAAGCGCGAAACCCTGCGGGATCTCATCAACGGCGCAACGGACCTGCAGAACGCCATCGTGTTCTGCAACCGCAAGCGCGATGTCGCGGTGCTTCACAAGTCACTGCTGAAGCATGGGTTCAACGTCGCGGCCCTTCACGGCGACATGGACCAGCGCTCGCGCACCGCCGCCCTGGACGATTTCCGAAGCGGCCTCGTGCCGCTGCTGGTGGCGAGCGATGTGGCGGCGCGCGGCCTCGACATTCCGGCCGTGAGCCACGTGTTCAATTACGACATTCCCCACCACGCCGAAGATTACGTCCACCGCATCGGCCGCACCGGGCGTGCCGGGCGCGCGGGCGCGGCCTTCACGCTGGTGGGACCCGGCGACGAGAAATCGCTGGTCGCCATCGAAAAGCTGATCGGCCAATCGGTCGAATGGGCGGGCCCGACGCTTGCCGAACGTCCTCCTTCGGCGCCGTCCTCCGACCGTCCGTCCAAGCGCCGTGTTCGCACGGGCGGCAGCGACCGGCCGCGTGGACGCCGGGGCAGCAGCCGCGAGGCCGTGAGCGAACGGTCGGAGGTCGCAGAGGATCTGCCGGCGCCTCGTCAGGAGCGCAGCGAGCGCCCTGCCCGCGCACCGCGCAAGCCGCGCGAGCAGGAGGAAGTCGCGGTCCGCGAGGACCGTCCGGCGCCGTCTCCGGAGCGTGCGCGCGAGCCTCGTCCGGCCGCCGCGGAGCGCAGCCCGGAGAGACCGGCGCGTGGCCGCGATCGCCCGCAGGGACGCCCGTCGGACGATCGTCCGCGTCGTCACGAGCAGGATAACGACTCGCCGGTTCTGGGTTTGGGCGAGCATGTCCCCGCCTTCCTCATGCGGGCCGTCGCGCCGAAAAAGACGAAGCCCGAACCCGAATCGGACTAGGCGCGAAACCAAGCGCCTAGCGTCGCATTTTGGTTTTCGCGTCGGGTTTCCCGGCTTTGGCGCGATAAGCCGCGGCGATCGCCAGGTCGGCGAGGCGGGCGGCCTCGTCCGGGTCATCCAGCGCGCTTTCGGGCAACCGCCAATAGCTCATCGTCATCGTCTTGCCGTTCCGGCCCATATAGGTGAACGGCCCGGAGCCGAGGTTT
Source organism: Microvirga sp. P4_A5 (assembly GCF_056402495.1). Lineage (NCBI taxonomy): Bacteria > Pseudomonadati > Pseudomonadota > Alphaproteobacteria > Hyphomicrobiales > Methylobacteriaceae > Microvirga > Microvirga sp. P4_A5. Next base: position 4,262 of record NZ_JBFUHH010000112.1, read on the forward strand.
CGGAAAAGCTCGACGGTCGCGTCATCCACCTTCAGATAGAGCTCGCCGCCTGATTCCAGCGCGAACATCAGATCGTCACGGTAGATTCCCAGGCCCCCGAACATCCGGCGAAGGCGGATCGCGCCTGCCTCGCGAAAAATGTCCCGGATGGCCTCTTCGTCCATCCCTAGTGCGCGGGCTGAAGCATTTCCGGTACGGCGGGCGTGATGGCGACGGATTCGCCGCAGCCGCAGGCGGATGTCTGATTGGGGTTTCGGAACACAAATTGGGACGCAAGCTTGGTGGTCTCGAAATCCATCTCCGTTCCGAGCAGGAACAGCACCGCCTTCGGGTCGACCAGCAGGGTCACGCCCTTGTCCTCGACGAGTTCGTCGAGCGGACCGGCCGCTTCCGCATATTCCATCGTGTAGGACATGCCCGCGCAACCGCCGTTCTTGACGCCGACGCGCACGCCGACAATCGGCCGGTCGGCCTTCGAAATGATGTCCTTGACGCGGTTTGCCGCCGCGTCGGTCAAGGTCACGACCTTGAAGCCGGGTAGTGCCATTGTTCTCTCCTGACAGCCGGGTTCAAGGCCCGGGCAGAACGAGGGATTGATCCTCAAGATAGGATGTCGGCGGCCAAACGTCGAGATGCCGCTACCACATGTCGAGGGCGACGCGGGCCTCGTCGGACATCCGGCTCTGATCCCAGGGCGGATCGAACACCATGGCGACCGTGACACTCTGGACGCCCGGCACGGTGGCGACGGCGTTTTCCACCCACCCCGGCATCTCGCCGGCGACGGGGCAGCCGGGGGCGGTGAGCGTCATGTCGATGGCGACATTCCGATCGTCGTCGATGTCGACCCGGTAGATCAGGCCGAGTTCGTAGATGTCGGAGGGGATCTCCGGGTCGTAGACGGTCTTCAGGGCCGCGATGATGTCGTCGGTCATGCGGTCGAGTTCCTCGGGGGGAAGACCCGGGCTCGGGGAAACCTGAGGCGCGTTGGGCGCCGTCTCGGTGGGTGCGTGGTCGTTCAACGGTCTATCCTCACGAGAACAAGGCCTCGGCCTTCTGCAGGGCATCCGCCAGTTTATCGACTTCCGCCCTTGTGTTGTAGAGCCCAAACGAGGCCCGGCAGGTGGACGTCACGCCGAATCGTTCGAGGAGCGGCATGGCGCAATGGGTACCAGCGCGGACGGCGACGCCCTGCCGGTCGATGATGGTCGCCACGTCATGCGCGTGCGCGCCCGCCATTTCGAATGCGATAATGCCGCCCTTGCCCTTCGCGCGGCCGAAGATGCGAATGGAATTCATGGCGCCGAGCCGCTCGTGGGCATAGTCGGACAAGGCCGCCTCGTGGGCGCGAATGTTGTCGCGGCCGAGCTCCATCATGAACCGGAGCGCAGCGTCGAGTCCCACGGCCTCGATGATGGCGGGCGTCCCGGCCTCGAAGCGGTGCGGCGGATCGTTATAGGTGATGGAGTCGGTCCGCACCTCGCGGATCATCTCGCCCCCGCCCTGATAAGGCGGCATCCGGGCGAGCAGATCCTTCTTGCCGTAGAGAACGCCGATGCCGGTCGGGCCGTAGACCTTGTGGCCGGTGAACACGTAGAAATCGGCGTCGAGATCGCGCACGTCGACGTCGAGATGCACGGCGCCCTGCGCTCCGTCCACCAGGACGGGGACGTCGTGCGCGTGCGCGATGCGGATGATGTCCTTGATGGGCGTCACGGTGCCGAGCACGTTCGACATGTGGGTGATGGCGACGATCTTGGTGCGGGGCGTGATCAGCTTCTCGAACTCGTCGAGGAGAAAATTGCCGTCGTCGTCCACCGGTGCCCATTTGATCACCGCGCCCTTGCGTTCCCGCAGGAAGTGCCACGGCACGATGTTGGAATGGTGCTCCATGATCGACAGGATGATCTCGTCCCCCTCCCCGATCCCCATGCGGCCGAAGCTGTCCGCCACGAGGTTGTAGGCCTCGGTGGCCGATTTGGTGAAGATGATTTCCTCCACCGATCCCGCATTGAGAAACGCGCGCACGGTCTCGCGCGCACGCTCGAAGGATTCGGTCGCCGCATTGGCCATGAAGTGCAGGCCGCGATGGACGTTGGAATAGCCGGTTTCCATGATGTTCGACATGGCGTCGATGACGGCGCGCGGCTTCTGGGCCGAGGCTGCGTTGTCGAGATAGACCAGCGGCTTGCCATAGACCTGCTGCGCGAGGATCGGGAATTGCGACCGGATCGCCTCGACGTCGTAGGGTGGCAGGATGGGTGCGTTCATATCGTGCTCCAAACTCGCGCCGTCATGGCCACACTTGATGCGGCCACCCGCCTTTGTTGCCGCAGCCGCGATAAGACGTGGGTGCGCGGGTCGAGCCCGCACTTGACGTTCATTACACCCGCGCCTTCAACCAATCCTCGACGATCGCGATCAACGCGTCGCGCGCCGTCTCGTTCGCGACGAACTCCACCGCCTCGCCCAGGAACGCCTGGACCAGGAGGCTTTCGGCTTCCTTGCGCGGCAGGCCCCGGGCCATCAGGTAGAACAGGAGATCGTCGTCGAGCTGGCCGCAGGTCGCGCCGTGGGCGCATTGCACATCGTCGGCGAAGATTTCGAGTTCCGGCTTGTTGTTCATGGTTCCGCCCTCGGAGAGGAGCAGCGCCGCCGACATCATGCGGCCGTCGGTCTTCTGGGCGTGGTGGGGCACGATGATCTTGCCCTGGAACACGCCCGTCGCCTCGCCGTCGATGACGGTCTTGAACAACTCGCGGCTCTCGCAATGCGGCGCCGCATGTTCGACGATCAAGGTCGAATCCGCGTGCTGGCCGTCCTTGATCATGGTGACGCCGTTGATCTGCGCCTTGGAATTCTCGCCGTCGAGCATCGCAAAGACCTGATGGCGCGACACGGACGAGCCCGCCACCACGTTGATGCCGTTGAAAGCGGCGTCGCCGCCGAGCTTCAGCGCGAGCGTCGACAGGGCAAGCGTCTGGTCGCCTTCGCGGTTGAGCCGTACGTGATGGACGTTCGTCCTGTCCCCGGCAATGAGCTCGATCACGTCRTTGGGCTGATGCGCCGCGCCGTTCGGACCTTCATGGCTCTCGAGCAGCGTCACGGATGCACCGTCCTCGACCAGAACCAGAATCCGCGTCGCCGTCGCGACGGCGGTTTCGCTGCCGGTGACGAAGCGCAGGTGAATCGGCGTCTCGACCTTGCCTTCCACGCGCAGCATCACGCCGTCGGCCATGAACGAGGAGTTGAGCTGGTAGACCGGGTTGTCCTTCGCCCATTCCACCGGGCTGAGACGGGCCAGCCACTCGTGCCCGGATGCGAGCGCTTCCGCCAGCGGCACGATCTCGACGCCCTCGGGAAGCGTATCGAACCGCACCGCCTCACGGACGAAATGACCATTCACGAACGGAACGTCGAGCGCTTCGACGCCTTCGAACGCGGTCGCCTTCGCCAAGGCGGAAGCCGCTTCCGCGGCACTCGGCTTGACGGCGAACGGCGCGATCTCCCGCATCAGGGTGCGAAGGTCGGTGTATTTGAACTCCTCGACCCRGCGATGCGGCAGGCCATTGCGGTTGAAGACCTCGAACGCTTTCGCGCGCGATTCCACATCCCCCGGCAGATTGGCCTTCGCGGCATCGAACGCCTGGACCAGGGCGGTCTCGCTCGGCGTTCTCATCAATGTGAGCTGGGCCATGTCAGGCGGCCTCGGTTTCGCGGTAATCGGCATAGCCGTTGGCCTCGAGTTCAAGCGCCAGATCCTTCCCGCCGGATTTCACGATGCGGCCGGACGACATGACGTGCACGCTGTCAGGGACGATGTAGTTCAGCAGGCGCTGGTAATGCGTGATGACGAGGAACGAGCGATCCGGCGAGCGGAGCGCGTTGACGCCTTCCGACACGATGCGGAGGGCGTCGATATCGAGGCCTGAATCGGTTTCGTCGAGAATGCAGAACCGGGGCTCGAGCAGCGCCATCTGGAGGATTTCCATGCGCTTCTTCTCACCGCCCGAGAAGCCCACATTGAGACCGCGCTTGAGCATCTCTTTCGGCACTTCGAGCTTGGTGGCGGCGGCATTGACGCGCCTGATGAAATCGGGCGTCGTCAGCTCGACCTCGCCGCGCGCCTTGCGCTGTGCGTTGATGGCGGCCTTGAGGAACGTCATCGAGGCGACGCCCGGGATTTCCAGCGGATACTGGAAGGCGAGAAAAAGGCCCGCCGCTGCGCGCTCGTCCGGCCCCATCTCCAGGATGTTCCGGCCGTCGAGCAGGATCTCGCCGTCGAGCACTTCGTAATCGGCCTTTCCGGCGATCACGTAGGACAATGTCGATTTGCCCGAACCGTTGGGGCCCATGATGGCCGCCACTTCGCCGTCGTTCACGGTGAGGTTGAGGCCATTGAGAATACGCTTGTCCTCGATCTGAACGACGAGGTTGTTGATCTGAAGCATGTTGAATTCCTTCATGCTCGCCCTGAGAGCGCGCTGCGCTTCTCGAAGAGCGAGATGGCTGCGTTGTTTAACCGACCGAACCTTCGAGCGAGATCGAGATGAGCTTTTGCGCCTCGACCGCGAACTCCATCGGCAGGTGCTGAAGCACGTCCTTGACGAAGCCGTTGACGATGAGCGCGGTCGCCTCCTCGGCGGAGAGGCCACGCTGCTGGCAGTAGAACATCTGATCTTCGGAGATTTTCGAGGTGGTAGCCTCGTGCTCGAACACCGCGGTCGCGTTCTTCGACTCGATATACGGCACGGTATGCGCGCCACAGCGATTGCCGATGAGAAGCGAGTCGCAATTGGTGAAATTGCGCGCGTTGGACGCCTTGCGGTGCGCCGACACGMGCCCCCGATAGGTATTCTCCGACCGGCCGGCGGCGATGCCTTTGGAAATGATCCGGCTCGTCGTGTTCTTGCCGAGATGGATCATCTTGGTGCCGGAATCGACCTGCTGCATCCCGTTCGAGACCGCGATGGAATAGAACTCGCCGCGCGAACCGTCGCCCCGCAGGATGCAGGACGGATATTTCCAAGTGATCGCAGAACCGGTCTCGACCTGCGTCCAGGTAATGATCGAGTTCTTGCCACGGCAATCGCCGCGCTTGGTCACAAAATTGTAGATGCCGCCCCGGCCTTCCGAGTCGCCCGGATACCAGTTCTGCACGGTCGAATACTTGATCTCCGCATCGTCGAGGGCGATCAGCTCGACCACGGCCGCATGAAGCTGGTTCTCGTCGCGCATGGGAGCCGTGCAGCCCTCGAGATACGACACGTACGAGCCCTTGTCGGCGATGATGAGCGTGCGCTCGAACTGGCCGGTATTCTTCTCGTTGATGCGGAAGTAGGTCGACAGCTCCATCGGGCAGCGCACGCCCGGCGGAATGTAGACGAACGACCCGTCGGTGAAGACGGCGGAGTTGAGGGTGGCGAAGAAATTGTCGGTCACCGGCACGACGGTGCCGAGATATTGCCGCACGAGGTCCGGATATTCACGGATCGCCTCGGAAATCGGCATGAAGATCACGCCGGCTTTCGCCAGCTCGGCCTTGAAGGTCGTGGCGACCGAGACGGAATCGAACACGGCATCGACCGCGACCCGGCTCTTGGGCTCGACGCCTGCCAGGATTTCCTGCTCGCGCAGAGGGATGCCGAGCTTCTCGTAGGTCTTGAGAATTTCCGGATCGACCTCGTCGAGGGATTTCGGCGACGGGAAGTTCTTCGGCCCCGCGTAATAATACATGTCGTTGTAGTCGATCTTGTCGTACGACACGCGCGCCCAGTTGGGCTCCTTCATGGTCTGCCAGCGCTTGTAGGCGTCAAACCGCCACGCGAGCATCCATTCGGGCTCGCCCTTCTTGGCGGAGATGAAACGGATGACCTCTTCGGAGAGCCCCTTGGGAGCCTTCTCCATTTCGACATCGGTCTCGAAGCCGTACTTATATTGATCGACGTCGATCAGGCGAACCTGATCGATTGTTTCCTGCACAGCAGGCATTTCACTCTCCCACCGCTCACGGTTTCAAGGACCGCCGGTTGATGTGGAAGGCGGAGCGTGGCCCTCAGGCCGCGCTCGCCTTCCGTCTATATAGGGTGCCGACCACCCGTTCGCACGCTTCCGCGAAGCGGCCAACATGCTCGTCGGTGGTCGTCCACCCCAAACTCACGCGCAAAACGCTGTCCGCCACCACGGGATCGACCCCCATGGCGTCCAGAACATGCGAACGTCTGACCTTTCCCGACGAACAGGCTGAGCCCGACGACAGGGCGATGCCCTGCAGGTCGAAGGCGATCAGCGCCGTTTCGGCCTTCAGGCCGGGTATCGCAAAAGCAAAGGTATTCGGCAACCGCTCAGCGTCCTCCGCGATGATCACCGCATCCGGCGCGATCCGACGAAGCTGTCGCTCCGCCTCCTCAAGCAGCCCTTGAAGGCGCGTGGCTTCCGCTCCGAGGGCGGCGCCAGCAACGCAGGCCGCTTCGCCGAACCCCGCGATCGCCGCGACGTTCTCGGTGCCGGCCCGGTAACCGCGCTCCTGTCCGCCGCCTCGGATCAGACGATCGGCGATCTCGAGCTGGTCGGAGGCCAGAATCACCGCCCCGGCCCCTTTGGGGCCCCCGATCTTGTGGGCCGACAGGGTAAGGGCATCCGCCCCTAGGGCTGCCAATTCGATGGGAAGCCTTCCGGCCGCCTGCACCGCGTCCACATGCAACAGCCCGCCTTGGGCGTGAACGAGGAGCGCTACCTCGGCAATGGGCTGGATCACGCCGGTTTCGTTATTGGCAAGCTGGACCGAGACGAGGATGGGTCCGGCTCCGGACTGCCGGAGCCACGCCTCCAGCCACGCCAAGTCGATGCGCCCCTGCTCGTCGACGGGCGCGAGCTCGACATCCGCGGCGGCGAACCGGTGCCCGCTCAGGCCGCAGGGATGTTCGGTGGCGCAAAGCATCAGTGTCGCGCAGGATGCGCCGCCAAGACGGCGGAACGACGGGCTCAGCACCAAGTTTGAGGCTTCCGTGCCGCCGCTGGTGAAAACGACGTTCTTGGCCTTCGCGCCGACCAGGCGGGCGACCTGATCGCGGGCATTCTCGATGGCGGCCCGTGCGGCACGGCCTTCGGCATGGACGGAGGAGGGATTGCCCGGCAGATCGAGCGCGCGACTCATCACCGCCGCGACCTCCGGCCGAAGCGGCGAGGTGGCGTTGTGATCGAGGTATACGCGCCCCTGAAAGGCCATCCTGTCTCCGTCGTTCACGAAAATCTTGCAATTGCCCATGGTTGTCATGCTAAAGCACCGCAACCACATGCTATCCGTTCACGCCCGCCGCCTCTCCGCTGCGTAAGCGAAACACTATAGCACTTTAGAATTGTTCTAAAAGTTTAGCGAAGTTCGCTGGGTCAAGTCAAGGCCGCGCCGGACTTTCCCTCTCGGGATGAGAGGTTGATCAAGAGGTTTGTATTCATGCCAGAGGTCGTCTTCACGGGTCCTGCCGGTCGTCTCGAAGGGCGCTACCAGCCTGCGAAGCAGCGCGGCGCCCCGATCGCCATCGTGCTTCACCCGCATCCGCAATTCGGCGGCACGATGAACAACCAGATTGTCTATAATCTCTATTATGACTTTGTGAACCGCGGATTCTCCGTCCTGCGGTTCAATTTCCGCGGCGTAGGCCGCAGCCAGGGCGCCTTCGATCATGGCCAGGGCGAGTTGTCCGACGCGGCGGCGGCGCTCGATTGGGCCCAGGCCATGAACCCGGATGCGCGCGCCTGCTGGATCGCCGGGGTCTCCTTCGGGGCCTGGATCGGCATGCAGCTTCTCATGCGCCGTCCGGAGATCGAGGGCTTCATCTCGATCGCCGCCATGGCCAATCGCTACGATTTCTCGTTCCTCGCCCCCTGCCCTTCCTCCGGCCTGTTCGTCCATGGCTCCGAGGACCGGGTGGCCCCGGTGAAGGACGTGGTGAGCGTCATCGAGAAGGTCAAAACCCAGAAGGGTGTGAAGCTCGAACATGCGGTGGTCGAGGGCGCCAATCACTTCTTCGACGGACGCGTGGACGAATTGATGACATCGGTCGGCGCCTATCTCGACATGCGCCTGGGAGCCACCGAAGAAGTCGTGTAACGCGACGCCCTTCCGACACACGTCTCCTCACGGAAAAAAACGGCAGGTCATGGACCTGCCGTTTGTCGTTCGCAGAGTGCGGCCCGCCGGGTTTCAAGGATGCGCTCGGGCGAAACCCGTTTTCCCGAGGGGGTGGCGGCGTGAGCCCGAATCCACAACACGCGAGGAAGGCTGCCGCGCATCGGCGGCCTCGGGTTGCGCGTTCAGATGTTGAGGAAGTTGAAATCGTCGGCGTGAAGCTGCGAGGCTCTCACGCCGACGAGTTCGATCCTGAAATCCCCCTTCGCGATGAAGGTGCTGTTGCCGCTTTCATACGCGACGCCGAGAATTTCGGAAAAGCTCGCGAAGATGTTCTTGTAAATGAGAATCTCGTCGATGTGTCCCGCGCCGGCGACGAAGTCCATGATCTTCGCCTGCGTCCCGGGGAACACCACGAACCTGTCATCGCCAGATGCGCCGACCATCGTGGCAGAACCGCCT
>NZ_JBFUHH010000113.1:0-12460 GCF_056402495.1 Microvirga sp. P4_A5
CGCTTTATCCTGACAGGCTGGCGGTTATGGGTTCCCGGCCCGCTTCGCGCCCCGGAATGACGGGAAGAGCTCGAGATCGGCCATACAAGAGTACAAAAAACCCCGCGGCTCGCACCGCGGGGTTTTTCTTGGGTCGTTGATCGGTCTCGATCAGGCGCTGTGGGCGAGAATGGCCAGCAGCAGCAGCGCGATGATGTTGGTGATCTTGATCGCGGGGTTCACGGCGGGGCCCGCCGTGTCCTTGTAGGGGTCGCCGACGGTATCGCCGGTCACGGAGGCTTTGTGGGCTTCCGATCCCTTGTGGTGAACCACGCCGTTGGCATCCGTGAAGCCGTCCTCGAAGGACTTCTTCGCGTTGTCCCAGGCGCCGCCGCCCGACGTCATCGAAATGGCGACGAACAGGCCGGTGACGATCACGCCGAGCAGCATGGCGCCGACGGCCGAGAACGCCTGCGACTTGCCGGCGATCGCCAGCACCACGTAATAGGTGACGATGGGCGCCAGCACCGGCAGGAGCGACGGGACGATCATCTCCTTGATGGCGGCCTTGGTGAGCATGTCCACGGCGCGGCCGTAATCCGGACGCTCCGTTCCCGCCATGATGCCGGGCTTCTCGCGGAACTGCCGCCGCACTTCCTCAACCACCGCGCCCGCCGCGCGACCGACCGCCGTCATGGCGATGCCGCCGAACAGGAACGGGATGAGGCCGCCGAACAGGAGGCCCACCACCACGTAGGGGTTGGTGAGCGAAAAGTCCGGCTTCACGCCCTGGAAGTAAGGGAACTGGGCCGCATTCTGGGTGAAGTAGTTCAGGTCGGACGTATAGGCCGCGAACAGCACGAGAGCGCCGAGACCCGCGGAACCGATGGCGTAGCCCTTGGTGACGGCCTTGGTGGTATTGCCGACCGCGTCGAGCGCGTCCGTCGAGCGACGGACTTCCTTCGGCAGCCCCGCCATCTCGGCAATGCCGCCGGCATTGTCCGTGACCGGTCCGAAGGCGTCGAGGGCCACGATCAGGCCGGCGATCGCCAGCATGGCCGAGACCGCGATGGCGATGCCGAAGAGGCCCGCCAGCGTGTAGGACGAGATGATGCCCGCGATGATGACGATGGCCGGCAGCGCCGTCGATTCGAGCGACACCGCCAGACCCTGGATCACGTTGGTGCCGTGACCCGTCACCGAGGCTTGCGCGATGGACCGCACGGGACGGAAGCCGGTGCCGGTATAGTACTCGGTGATGACCACGATGAAGGCGGTGACGCCGAGCCCGATGACCGCGCACCAGAACAGGTTCAGCCCCGTGAAGGCCGCGCCGGTGACCGGACCGAAGCCGATCATGCCCCAGGTCACGAGGGCGATGGCGCCGACCGAGAGGATGCCGGTGGCGATCAGGCCCTTGTAGAGCGCTCCCATGATCGACTCGTTCTGGCCGAGTTTCACGAGGAACGTGCCGATGATCGACGTCACGATGCAGGCAGCCCCGATGCCGAGCGGATAGAGCAGCATGGTGTCGAGGTTCGGCTGTCCGTTGAAGAAGATCGCCGCGAGCACCATGGTGGCGACGACGGTCACCGCGTAGGTCTCGAACAGGTCGGCGGCCATGCCGGCGCAATCGCCCACGTTGTCACCGACATTGTCGGCGATGGTGGCGGGGTTGCGCGGGTCATCCTCCGGAATACCGGCTTCCACCTTGCCCACGAGGTCGCCGCCGACATCCGCGCCCTTGGTGAAGATGCCGCCGCCCAGACGGGCGAAGATCGAGATCAGCGAGGCGCCAAAGCCCAAAGCCACGAGGCTGTCGATGACGACCCGGCTCGAACCGGGCAATCCCTCGATGCGGGTGAGGTAGCCGAAATAGAGCGCGACGCCGAGCAGCGCGAGGCCGGCGACGAGCATGCCGGTGACCGCGCCCGACTTGAACGCCACGTCGAGGCCGCCGCTGAGCGACTGGGTCGCCGCCTGCGCGGTGCGCACATTGGCGCGGACCGACACGTTCATGCCGATGAAGCCCGCCGCCCCCGACAGGATGGCGCCGATCGCAAACCCGATGGCGACGCGGATGCCGAGGAGGTAGGCGAGGATGACGAACAGGACGACACCGACGATCCCGATCGTGGTGTATTGCCGCCGAAGATAGGCCTTCGCACCTTCGGCGATCGCGGCCGCGATCTCCTGCATGCGCTGAGAGCCTGCGTCGCGCTTCATCACATCGTTGATGGCCCAGAGGCCATAGACGATGGACAGGAGCCCGCCCAGGATAATGAGGGTAAGTGCCATAATGCCGTCCTTGTTATGGGAAGGCAGAGACACGACCGCGCAGCCCCAGAAGGCCCCCGAGTCGCCCTACCCCCAGCGAAGTTCACGAACGCTGCCAAAAATCAATGCAGGCCGCAACGCGACTTGAGCATGAATCACAGGACTTGCGTACGGAATCACAGGAAGACTCTACGCCGGGGCGACTATTTTCCGACGGTGCTGCCAAAACAGCAGCCCGAGGGCGATGAGAACGGGCGGGAAGACCATCCAGTTGACGAGGTCCCAGCCGCTGAAATTCAGGAGCGTGCCGGAGCCGAAGGAGGCCGTGGCGGTCGATCCGAAGACCAAAAAGTCGTTGGCGGCCTGCACCTTCGAGCGCTCCTCGGGCCGGTAGCAATCCGTCACCATGGCGGTGGCGCCGATAAAGCCGAAATTCCAGCCCACGCCCAGCAGCACCAGCACGGCCCAGAAATGCGCGACGGTAATGCCTGAGAGGCCGATGACGGCCGAGAGGCCGATCATGATCAGGCCCGCCGCCGTCACCCGCTCCTTGCCGAATCGGACGATGAGACGGCCCGTGAAGAAGCTCGGCGTGAACATCGCCAGGATATGCCATTGGATCCCCAGGGCGGCCGCGCCGACCGGCAGCCCGCACCCGATCATCGCAAGGGGCGCGGCGGTCATCAGGAAGCTCATGAGCGCATAGGACACGACGCCGCAGACCACCGCCACGATGAAGCGCGGCTGCGAGATGATCTCCCGCAAGGGCCGTCCGCCGCTGCGTGTGGCATTCGGCACGACGGGCGGGGCGCGCAGGAACGACACGACCAGGATGGCGACGAGCGCAAGGCCGGCCTGTCCGAGGAACGCGCCCGCGAAGGCGACGCCGGGGATCATGTCCTGGGTCCAGATGACGGTCTGCGGCCCCACGATACCGGCCGCGATGCCACCGCTCATCACCCACGCGATGGCGCGCGGGCGGAAGCCTTCGGAGGCGGTATCGGCCGCCGCGAAGCGATAGCTCTGGATGAAAGATGAATAGAAGCCGGCGATGAAGGTCCCGAGGCAGAAGATGAGAAAGCTCGTGGAGGCGATGCCGAAGGCCGCCATGCAGCCCGCCAGCACCCCGATACTTCCGCCGATCACGTAGCCCGTCCGCCGGCCGGCCCGCCTCATCAGAATGGCGGCCGGGATTGTGCCGAGGGCGAGGCCGAGATGGCTGAGGCTGACCGGCACGGTGGCGAATTGCTTATTGTCCGCCAGCATCTGGCCGACGATGCCGCCCAGCGAGACCACGATGGCGGGATTTGCTCCCCCGAGCGCCTGCGCGCAGGCCAGCACCAAAGCGTTGCGCTTGGCCAGGCGATCGCCGGATACGGCCGCGGGGCCCTCAGAAATGCGCGTATGAACCGACATCGTACCGTCTCTCGACTTCGCCCAGCCGGAAGACCGGCCTGTCGTCGCCGGGGACGACCTGTCCGATGACGGCGATGGGAATGCCGACCCTATCTGCCTCTTTGCGCAGCATGTCGAGACGGGTTGGCGGCACGGTGCAGAGAATTTCGTAATCGTCCCCACCCGTCACCATCCTGTGCAGCAAAGCCCCATCGACCTCGACGAGCTTTCGCGCCGCGTTCGAGACCGGCACCTGCGCCAGTTCCACGACGGCCGAGGCGCCGCTTGCCCGCATCATTTTGGCGAGGTCTCCCGCAAGGCCATCCGAGACATCCATCGCCGCGCTCGCATGCTCCCGGAGGGCTGCCGCCAGCCGATGGCGCGGTCGTGGATGGAGATAGCGATCGGCGAGGAAGGCCGCGTCGTCAAACCCGAGCCCGGCAGCCAAAATGGGGGTCTTCCGTAAGGCCAACCCGAGCGCAGCATCGCCGATGGTCCCCGACACGCAGATCGCATCCCCCACACGGGCCGTCGTTCGCCGCACCATCCGGCCCCCTGGGACCTCGCCGAAAGCCGTGATCGCCAGTGCCAGGGGCCCGGGGGTCTTCACCGTGTCGCCGCCGAGGAGCACGCAGGAAAATTCAGCGGCCGCCGTCTCCAGGCCGGCGACGAATCCCGACAGCCAATCTTCCGTCCAATTGTCCGGCAGCATGAGGTTGAGAAGAAATCCGCGCGGCTCGGCGCCCTTGGCGGCAAGATCCGACACGTTGACGCCCAGCGCCTTGCGGGCAATCGAGCCGGGGGCGTCGTCGGGCAGGAAATGGACGCTCTCCACCAGCGAATCCGTGGTCAGCACCAAATCGTATCCGGGCCGAGGAGAAAGGCACGCGGCGTCGTCCCGCAGCCCGAAAGCGCCCTCTCCCGCCAAAGGCGCGAAATAGCGAGCGATCAGGTCGTCCTCGGAGGGACGCGTCATCCGTGCATTCCTAGCGCTTCGCCGGTCCGGCCGATTTCTTTTCCAGTTCGCCGGCACGGACGTCGCGCGCCACCGTATCGAGCACGGCGTTGACCAGTCCCGGCTCGTCCTGGTCGTAGAAGCCATGGGTGACGTCCACGTATTCGGTGATGACGACCCTTGCCGGAACGTCCTTGCGGAACATCAACTCGAAGACGGCGGCCCGAAGGATGGCGCGCAGGACCGCCTCGATCCGCGCCAGCGGCCAGCCGGCGGCCAGCGCCGCGTCGACCTTCAGGTCGATGGCGCGCTGGTCCTTCACCACGCCTTCGAGGATGGTGCGGAAGAAGGGCACGTCGGATGGCTGGAACTTGATGCCCTCGACCTCGCGACCGAGCCAATGGGATTCGAACTCGGCCAGCGCGTCGATGACGCCGGTCCCCGACAGGTCCATCTGGTAGAGGGCCTGCACGGCGGCGAGGCGGGCGGCGGAACGCTCGGAAGGTTTGGCCATGATCAAAGCTCCCGAACGTTTCTCTTGATGCGCAGGACAGCAAGCGCGGCCTCGACCGCGCCGCCGCCCTTGTTCATGTCGGCGACCCGCGCGCGGGCCCAAGCCTGCTCGTCATTCTCGACCGTCAATATGCCGTTGGCGAGGGGAATGCGCCGCTGCACGGACAAATCCATCAGGGCGCGCGCGCTCTCGCCCGCCACGATGTCGTAATGGCCCGTTTCGCCGCGAATGACGCAGCCCAGCGCCACGACCGCATCATAAGGCTTGCCGAGCTCTTCCGCCGCGTCGAGCACGATGGCGATGGTGGACGGGATTTCGAGCGCGCCGTCGACCGTCAGCACATCCACGCTGGCCTGCGCCGCCTCCGCGGCACCCTTCGCGCCCCGCAGGAGTTCGTCCGCGATATCGTCGTAGAAACGCGCCTCGACGATGAGGATGCGGGCGCCCGGCACGGGCGGACGGGTGGTGGGCTTGGCGTGTGTTGCGACCATGAGGAACTATCGATTTCGGCTTGGCAGAACGACATCCCGAGAAGAGCCTTTGGCTCGTCCTGCGGGATCGTCCATGCACTCTGAAAGACGCCTGCATCGTTCGAGCCGGACCAGAGTCCCGCTCGGACATGAAGGCTATCAAGGCGGATCAAGATTATCCCGCCTCCCTACCCCGCGTTGCCTGCCTCTGCAAGCCGTGCGGCATACCGCGCCATGAGATCGACCTCGATGTTCATCTTGTCGCCGGCCTGCCGCTCCCCCCAGGTGGTGACCGACAGGGTGTGCGGGATGATGAGAACCGAAAAGACATCGCCGTCGACGGTGTTCACCGTGAGCGACGTGCCGTCGAGGCACACCGAGCCCTTTTCGGCGATGAATTTCGCAAGCTGGGGCGGCACCTTGATGTCGAACCGCGCGGTCGGCCCCCAGGGGTTGTCGCCCGCAGTGATCGCCTCGCGGGCGATGATGGTCGCTATTCCATCCACGTGGCCCGTGACGATATGGCCGCCGAGTTCGTCGCCGATCTTGAGGGAGCGTTCGAGATTGACCCGTGTCCCGACTTTCCAGTCGGGAACCGTCGTGCGCGCCAGCGTTTCGGCCGCCGCGTCGACGTCGAACCAGCATCCATCGCCGAGGGGCCCGACCGCCACCACCGTCAGGCAGGGCCCGCCGCATGCGATGGATGCGCCGAGCGCGATGGTCGAGGGGTCGAACGTGGATTCGATGCGCAGCCGCCGGAGCGGGCCGCCTCCGGATACCGTGCCGATCCGGCCGACATCGGTCACGATGCCTGTGAACATCTAGGCTATCTCCCAGAACATGAAGAGGTCCGATCCGAGTTGCTCTTGGCCCATGAGGCGCATTTCGTTCATTCTGTCGTGAAGCGCCGGGCCAACAGCGGAAATGTCGCCCTCGCCTCTCGCTGTACGCCCGGTGACGAGAACCAGTTCGTCCACCAGACCCGCCTGCGCCAGCCCTTCGGCCAACGCAGGGCCCCCTTCGCAGAAGACCCGCGTGATGCCCCGCGCGCCGAGCAATCGCAGGGCATCCGGCAGGACGACGCGGCCTCTCGCGTCGGCATCCACGCGCAGAACCTCGACTCCGGCGGCGACCAGCGCCCTCTCCGCCTCGATCGATGCGTCAAGCGCCGCGACGATCCAGGTCGGATTGCGCCGGGCGGTGGCGACGAGGCGGGACGTCAGGGGCGTGCGCAAGCGGCTGTCCATGACGACCCGGACGGGCGATCGATCTTCGAGCCCCGGCAACCGGACGTCGAGCATCGGGTCGTCCGCCAGCACCGTGTCGATTCCCACCATGATCGCATCCGCATGGGCCCGCATGAGATGCACCCGGGCATTGGCGATCTCGCCGGTGATCATCAGCCTCGGTCCATGGCGGCGTCCGGCGAACCCCTCGGTGCTCCGGGCCAGTTTTACGGTGACGGCGGGCCGTCCCGTCCTGACCCGCGTGAGATGGCCACGATGAAGACGCCTTGCATCCTCCGCCAGGCACCCGGCCGTCACGGAGACACCGGCTTCCCGCAGGCGGGCATGACCATGGCCGTAAACGCGGGGGTCCGGGTCCTCCAGGGCGGAGACGAGGCGGGCGATTCCAGCGTTCAGAACGGCGTCGACGCAAGGCGGCGACTTGCCATGATGGGAGCAGGGTTCGAGCGACACGTAGAGGGTGGCGCCACGGGCGCGCTCCCCGGCCTCGGCCAGGGCGACGCGCTCGGCATGCGGCCTGCCGCCCGGCTGGGTATTGGCCTGCGCGATGATGACCGGCACCGGCCCGCTCTCATCCACCACCACGGCGCCCACGGAGGGGTTCGGCCAGGTCAGGCCGAGATGGCGCGCGCCGAGCGCCAAGGCGAGCCGCATGAAGCGTTCGTCCTGCGGCGTTGCCTTGAGATCGGCGGTCATTCGGGCGCGCGGGCGTGGCGGGGCCCGTCGGACCCGTCATCGTCGGGATCCTCGCTCGCCAGCCGCACCAGAATCTCCTCGAAATCCTTCGCTTCGCGGAAGTTCTTGTAGACGGAGGCGAAGCGCACATAGGCGACATCGTCGAGGCCCTTCAGCCCCTCCATGACGAGCTCGCCCACGGTATCGCTGCGCACCTCGCCCTCGCCCATGCTTTCGAGCTGGCGCACGATGCCGTTGATCATCCGCTCGACCCGCTCGGGCTCGACGCTGCGCTTGCGCAAGGCGACGGCGACCGACTGCTCCAGCTTGTCCCGGTCGAACGGCACCCGCCTCCCGGAGCGCTTGAGCACGAACAGCTCGCGCAATTGAACCCGCTCGAACGTGGTGAACCGCCCCCCGCAATCGGGACAGATCCGGCGGCGGCGGATGGCCGATGAATCATCCGTCGGCCGGGAATCCTTCACCTGTGTGTCCAGGCTCCCGCAATAGGGGCAACGCATCGGCGGCTATCGACCTCAGGCGTAAATGGGGAAGCGGCGGGTGAGCTCGTGTGCCCGCTTCTTCACGGATTCCTCAACGGCGCCATTCTCTTCCGGGCCGTTCTTCGCAAGTCCGTCGAGGGCCTCGACGATGAGATTGCCCACATTCTGGAACTCGGCGACGCCGAACCCCCGGGACGTCGCGGCCGGCGTGCCGAGGCGGATGCCGGAGGTGACCATGGGCTTCTCGGGATCGTAGGGCACGCCGTTCTTGTTGCAGGTGATGTGCGCCCGACCCAGGGCCGCCTCGGCCGCCTTGCCGGTCAGGCCCTTGGGCCGCAGGTCCACCAGCATCAGGTGGTTGTCGGTGCCGCCCGCCACGATCGCGTATCCGTTCGACAGCATGGTGTCGGCCAAAGCCTTGGCGTTTTCGACCACGGCCCGTGCGTAGACCTTGAAATCGGGCCGCAGCGCCTCGTGGAAGGCCACGGCCTTGGCGGCGATCACATGCATGAGCGGACCGCCCTGGAGGCCGGGGAAGATCGCCGAATTGACCTTCTTGGCGATGTCCTCGTCATTGGTCAGGATCATACCACCGCGCGGGCCGCGCAGGGTCTTGTGGGTCGTGGTGGTCACCACATGGGCATGAGGGAACGGCGACGGATGCGCGCCGCCCGCGACGAGACCGGCGAAATGGGCGATATCGACCATGAAGAACGCCCCGACCTCATCGGCGATCTCGCGGAAGCGGGCGAAATCCCAGAACCGCGAATAGGCCGAGCCGCCGGCCACGATCACCTTCGGCTTGTGTTCGCGGGCGAGGCGGGCCACTTCGTCCATGTCGATGAGCTGGTCGTCCTCGCGGACCTTGTAGCTGACCACGTTGAACCACTTGCCCGACATGTTGACGGGCGAGCCGTGGGTGAGATGCCCGCCGCAGGCGAGATCGAGACCCATGAAGGTGTCGCCGGGCTTCATGAGCGCCATGAACACCGCCTGGTTGGCCTGGCTGCCGGAATTGGGCTGCACGTTGGCGTAACGGCATTCGAAGAGCCGGCAGGCGCGCTCGATGGCGAGCTCCTCGGCGATATCGACGAACTGGCAGCCGCCGTAATAGCGCCGGCGCGGATAGCCTTCGGCGTATTTGTTGGTCATCACCGAGCCTTGCGCCTCGAGCACCGCCTTCGAGACGATGTTCTCCGACGCGATCAGCTCGATCTCATTCCGCTGGCGACCGAGTTCGAGCTCGATGGCGCGGGCGATCTCGGGATCGCTGTCGGCAAGGCTCGCCGAGAAAAAGCTGTTGGACATGTGGCTCGTCGCCTCGCTGGCACTCATGATAACCCTCGCCCTCTGAACCCCGCTTAGCGGGGAGTAGTCGGTCACCCAATAGCAACCAGACAGTCCGATGCGAGGGCCTTTACCACGGGGCGCGCAGGGACGCCAAGGTCGGCGATGAGAGCCCACTCCGGCATCGCTCAACTGCTCGGCGGCTTTGAGCGGCAGCAGTTCTATTTCAGATTGACGATTTTTAATTGAAACGTTATTGCATACAATGTTCTAATTATCCGAGCCCTACGTTTCGAGATCCCCCATGGCCACTTTGTTCCCCTCCCTACTTTCCCAAGCTCTGGCACAAACGACCGAAAGCGACGACATCATCAGCATCGCCGGCAGCGATATCCCCGGAGGTGTTTTTGACGGCCAAGGAGGAACGGATACCCTTGAGCTGCTGGGAGGCGGGGAATTCGATCTTATGCTTGCCGGYGGTTTCCGAAACTTCGAAATCATCAAGGGCTCAGCCTTGGCCGACCGGATCGTGCTCGGCTCGGGTCAGATGGCCGGCATTCGCGCGATTGACGGCGTCGCCTCGACTGGTCCGTCCAGCAACTCTAACTTTCTTGAACTCGTCGGCCAGAGCTTCGATCTTCGGGCTATCGCGATCTCGAACATCAACGGTATTTATCTTGAGACGGGATCTGACAACGCAACGGTCGTCGTCGGCGATTATGCCACTGCTATGAAATTCAGGGGCCTGTATACGCAGAACGACCATCTCATTGCTCAGGGCGTGAATCTGACTGCAACCGATATCGAGCTGCTCCATCGCTTGGGTGTAGACAAAATTACTTACGGTAACGGCGTCACGAGCATCGATTCCGCGCCGGTTCTGTCCGGTCYGCAAGGAGATGTCGTTACGGCTCCGATTGGCGGCAGCATCCTCATCGATGCAGGCAGCAACGCGACTGTTTCGGATGACAGTGGCCCAGTCGCAGGCCTCTATTTCAGCGCCCAATCGACCCACTTCACTGGTAGTTTCAGCCTTCAGAAGTCTGCGCGGGTGTCATTCTCGCTTGGACAAAAGGGGTCTGTCTTCGTCGACGGAGTCATTGTCGGTGAGTTCGATATGTTCTTTTCGCAACTGTCGTTCTCATTCAACGCCGAAGCAACTTCGGACCGCGTCTCCCAAATCATTCGGTCGGTCGCTTATTCAACATCCAGCTCAGCCAGTAAGACGGACATACAGATCACGGTTACGGATGCCGGCTCAAGGTTCTCGCGCGCCACCGTATCCGTTCTGTCCGAAGGTTATGTTCCAACCGAGGGCGAAACTCCCGGCGAAGTCCTCAACGGCACCAAGACGGCGGACAGACTTGTCGGCAAGAAGGGAGATGACAAATTGTCGGGCAAACTCGCCAATGACATCCTCACCGGCGGCGCGGGCAAGGACATCTTCGTCTTCGATACCAAACCCGGCAAAAAGAATGTCGACAAGATCACCGATTTCCGCGTTGTCGACGATTCCATCCATCTTGAGAATTCCATCTTCAAGACCCTCGGCAAAAAGACCGGAATGCTCAAGAAGGCCGCGTTTTGGGTCGGCGCGAAGGCGCACGACGCCTCCGACCGCATCGTCTACGACAAGAAGATCGGCGCCCTGTACTATGATGAGGACGGCTCGGGCCGGAAGGCAGCCGTCAAGTTTGCAACCATCAACAAGGTCGGATTGAACGAGAAGGATTTCTTCATCGTCTGAGCATTCCGCTGCCGATCCGGATCGGCTTCACGCATCATCTGTTTTACAAAAACGCCCCGCCATGAAGCGGGCCGTTTTTGTCGCAATCCAGCAGGCGAAACYCAGTTCTGCAAGAACATCTCTTCGTCGGGCGCATTCGGCACGCGGCTTGCGACCGGGATCGCGTTGCCGAGGCCGTCCTTGTTGTAGATGTCGTCGCGGAATTGCACGAGGCCGTCGGGGGTCGCCCAGGCGGTCACGTAGGTCCAGTAGATGTTGACGGGATTGGCGACGCGCGCATCCGTGCGCGAGCCGGATTTGAAGGTCGCGTCGATCTGTTCGCGGCTCCAGCCGGGGGTGTCCTTCAACAGCCACTCGATGTAGTCGCGCACGTTCTGCACGCGCACGCAGCCCGAGGACACGAAGCGGAAATCGTCGCCGAAGATGCCCTTGGAGGGCGTATCGTGCATGTAGACGCCGTGCGGATTCGGGATGTTGATGCGCACGAAGCCCATGGAGTTCAGCTCGCCACCCGGATCCTGCCGGAAGCGATAGCGCGTCGCCTCGTCGGAAAACCAGTTGACCTGACTCGGGGTCAATTCGGTAGCGCCGTTGAAGATGCGGATCTTGTTGTCGGTCAGGTAGTTCGGCTCCTTCTGCATCTTGGGGATCAGGTCCTTGCGGATGATCGATGCGGGCACCGTCCAATAGGGGTTGAAGTTGATCTCGACGACCTTGGAGCTGAGGAGCGGAGATTGCCGATCGCTCTTGCCGACGCCTGCCGCATGGCGCGTGTGCACCATGCCGGCTTCGACGGTCTCGACGAGCGCCGCCGGAATGTTCACCACCACGTAGCGGTTGCCGAGGTTGCCGGCGTGACTGCGCAGGCGGCCCATATTGATCTCGAGCTGGCGGATGCGCACGTCGACCGGCACATTCATCGCCGTCACCGTCGCGCTCGTCATGGTGCCGGTGGAGCTGAGCCCGTGCCGGGCCTGAAAGCGGCGAACGCCGGCTTCCACATAAGAATCGTAGATCGGCGAATCACCCGCCGAGGGATCGATATCGCCGGTAACGATCAGGCGTTGGCGAAGGGCCACCACCGCCGGGCTCTTGACGCCGACGCGCAATCCGTCGGCGCCGCGCAGGGCCTGCCAGCCGCCGCGGGCGGAGATGCCGCGATATTGCTCGATCATCTGCTCGGTAGCGGCCACGGTCTCGGCCGACAGCATCGGCGTCGTGGTGCGTTTCACCCGGGTGCGGGAGACCGCTTCGTAGTTCTGCGACCACTCGGCCTGGTTCTGGGCCCAGACCGAGGTCGGGGTGGCGACGAGGGCGAGCGTTCCTGTCAGGAGCGTACGGCGAGACAACATGAGCGCAGGCTCTTTCATGAGAAGGTTTGGGTGGACCGGCGGAGCGAACACCGCGACGC
>NZ_JBFUHH010000114.1:0-12413 GCF_056402495.1 Microvirga sp. P4_A5
GCGTACGACTGCTCGGAATCTGTACTGGAACCTTCGCCATCGCTAAGGCCGGCCTAGTGGGAGACCGGCGTGTATGCATCCACTGGAACGTCTTGGATGCCTTCAAAACCCAGTTTCCGGATCTCAACGCATCCGTTGACCGTCTTTTCATTGACGAGGGTGACCTCATCTCCTGTGCGGGATCTACTGCCGCGATCGATCTCGGGCTCTATCTAATCGCCCGCCATTGCGGCCGGGACCGGGCACAACAAGCGGTTAGACACATGATGCTTCAAGATATCCGCCTACCGTCCATTCCGCAGGCGCATTTTTACGGCGAACTTGAAGGCATCAGCGACACCCGGGTTCGTCAAGCGGCTCAGTTTATTGAACAGCGGCTCGATACACCGCCCTCGGTTGAAGTAATTGCAAGATACGTCGGAGTTAGCAGCCGTCAACTCGAGCGGACTTTCCAAGCGGCGTTGGGAATCGGACCCTCAGCGTTCCAACGCCGCCTTCGCTTGAACTACGCACGTTGGCTCTTGCTTAACAGCAAAAGGACAATCACGCAGATAGCGCTCGACGCTGGGTTTTCGGACACCGCTCACCTCTCCCGCGACTTTCGAGCATCGTTTGGCATTTCACCTCGAGACGCCCGGAAAATTGATATAGCAGATCCTAACTGAAGTCCTATCCGGGCGGCCCGGACCCACGGCACTAGCAGACCCGTTCTCCTAGGGGACTCACGGTTCTCATGTTCGATCGTCCAATTGAACACAGGCCCCCGGGTCCCGGTCGCGATTGGCTCACTGGCTTGCTTCACGCAGTGGTATCCAAAATACCTGAGATTTTGCGTCCGCTTGCGACGAGATGGTCGATTAGCTCGCCTTGTCGTTCCTCGGGAGTATGAGATGGGATGACAAAGCAAATTGCAGCACCTAGCCGACCGTTTCCATCTTTGATCGGTGCGGCCAGACACGTGGTGAACTGGTCAGCCAGCCCTGTTGTAACTGCATATCCCTGGGACTCAGCGCGCCGGATATCCTCCAAGAACCCATCAAACGGGATCACGCGTCCGTCGGGTAGAACGCAATCCTTGTCCGATATAAGTGCGCGTATCTCATGATCGCTCATACCTCCCAACAGCAGCCTCCCCGACGCCGTCCAAGGGATAGGGACGAGAACGCCAGCCTCCGAGCTAAGTCGAAATAGATTCGAGCCAGGATGCATATGCGCGACCGTGTATTTGTCACCTAACAACATACAAAGCTGCGTGGTTTCGCCGGTAGTTTCGGCGAGCCTTATGACCTCGTCGCGCCCTGAGCGAACCAGCGGTTGGGATGCCAAGTAGGCATCCGCGAACAAATACATTGCCCGGCCGAAATAAACGCGCCCTTCCTCGTCCGTGACCTCAAGCAGCCCGGCGGCGGTCAGGCGACTTATAATTTCGTAGAGAGACGATCTTGGAGCCCCAAGTCGCCGGGCCAATTCTCCGACGCCAACCGGCTGCCGAAATTCTCGGAGGAACTCAAATATCTCTATGACTCTGTCTATCCCGCGTGCGCGCGTCGTACCTGACATTCTCTCGCCTAATCCATCAAACGTTTCGCGGAGCCACTTGCGAAATAAAACGAAGGTGCTAGCCTGTCCACTATAGCGACATCGTGTCCAGTATACCGGACCCTCGTTTAGTCTGCAAGAACACAGGGCTTTATAAAAAGGGAGTTGACGATGATAGGTAAAATCACTGCAGCAGCGTTGAGCCTCGGGTTAATGGTAGCCGCAGCGAGCGGCGCCCAAGCCCAGGAAAAGTCCATCTTGGACAAAGTGATTGCCGACAAAACTATCCGTGTCGGCGTCATCCTGAGCCTGCCGCCGTTTGGCATGAGAAACGATAAAGGCGAAGCCGACGGATTTGACGTAGACGTCGCGAAGCTGGTCGCAAACCGCCTTGGCGCTAAACTCGAAATTGTGGACACGACGGCTGCTGATCGCATCCCCAACCTCCGTACCAAAAAGGTGGACCTCGTCATCGGTCAGTTCACTCGCAACTCCGAACGAGCAAAGGTTGTGAGTTTCAGCGACACGTATATTACAGCCGTTGTCATGGCCATTGCCTTGCCCAAAAGCAGTGACGCCACAACGGCTAAGTCTCTTGATGGCAAGCGAGTCGCAGTGATCAAGGGCACCACACAAGATACCGCTTTTTCGGCAGCCGTCCCGGGCGCCCAGGTTCAACGGTTTGACAGTTCCGCCGCTGCCCTCTTGGCCCTGAAGCAAGGCCAGGTCGACGCCATGATCGAAGATAGCAATTTTCTAAATTACCAAGCCAAAATGGACGCAAATATCAAGGTCATTATTGATCCGGCCTTTAAGGACCTTGTCGACTACAACAGCCTCGGCCTACCTCGCGGCGATCAAGAGTGGTTGAACTGGGTCAATACCTTTGTATTTGAGCTCAACACCAGCGGTAAGGGCAGAGAATTGTACAAGAAATGGTTCGATGCCGAGATGCCAGCCGCACTAAATCCGACGTTTTAAGTTTAGCCAAACCGGCACGGCAATGGCCGTGCCGGTCTCCCGGAGTGCTGGCCTGTGTTCCTCGATTGGGGCTCTATCACAACATTCTACCCGCAGCTGCTAGAGGGCGCTTGGCTCACCGCTGTGATCTCGATCTCCGCTTTCATTTTGGCGATTGTCGTGGGCGTGGTCGTTGCTGCAGCGAGACTGAGCACAATCCGAATTCTACGGTGGCTGGCGATTGGTTACGTAGAAATTCTGCGCAATACGCCGGTCCTCCTCCAAATTTTTATCGTGTTCTACGGACTACCCAGTCTCGGTCTTCGCATGTCGGCAACCACCGCCGGTATTCTCGGCCTCGGATTCAATGTTGCGTCCTACCTCAGTGAAATCTTTCGCGCCGGTGTCGGCGCCGTGCCTAAGGGCCATCGGGAAGCCGCAACCGCGCTAGGTATTTCACCGCTACAGTCGTTCGGCTGGATCGTGGCGCCGGTCGCGTTACGAGCAATCTTTCCCGCTCTCTCAAATATGTTTATCGCTACCTTTCTTGGATCGTCACTCCTATCCGTAATCGCTGTGCCGGAGCTAACAGGGAGGACGAATGAAATCAGCGCCCGGACGTTTTTGACAATCGAGGTATATTCCTTCTCGGCCATTATCTACCTTGTCTTGACGCTAGGATGCTCGTTCGCCATGGCCATGTTGAGCAGATGGCTGTTTCCGCCAGCGTCGAGGAGCTGAGGCATGGATTTTACAGCGGTGTGGGCATCGCGCTGGTTGTTATTGGATAGCTTCTTAACGACGTTATTTCTCTCAGCAATCGCGATCTTCGCGGGGACCTTTGTGGGTACTTGCGTAACGATTTTACGCGCTCTCAAGATTGCACCACTAGATCTGATTTTGCGGGCCTACGTGGAGCTGTTTCGGGGAACGCCGCTGCTGATGCAGCTCTTCTTTGTGTACTTCGGCTTACCGATGCTTGGCATCGACGTCGATAAATTTTGGGCGGCCTTCAGCGCCATCTCACTTTATACAGGGGCCTACGTGGCCGAGGTTCTGAGGGCTGGTGTCGAGGCGGTACCGAAGGGCCAGGTCGAAGCCGCAACAGCTCTAGGACTCAGCTTCTTTCAGAGGCTTTGGTACATCATCAGGATCCAAGCGCTTAGGGTTGCATTGCCACCGCTTGTCGGGGTGTACGTCGCCGTTATCAAAGATACTTCGCTTGCAACGGTGATTGGTTACAACGAATTGATGAGGCGAGCCATGGAGCTGGTCCTACAGTATGGAAAGCCCCTCGAGGTGTTGCTGACGGTCGGTTGCCTTTACTTTGCAATCTGTTTTCCGATTTCCAAATTCAGCGAGTGGCTTGAGCGGCGGCTCGCGCGAACCGGTTCCTGAGCAACAGCTCGAGGGTGATATGTCGATTCTCAAATTGAAGAATATGAGTAAGCGCTTTGGTACGCACGAGGTGCTTAAGGACGTAAACCTTGCCGTTGATCCAGGAGAAGTCCTTGCAGTCGTTGGTCCCAGCGGCTCCGGCAAGAGCACGCTTCTGCGGGTAATTAACGGACTTGAACCATTCAACAGTGGGAGTATCGAATTAGATGGCCGGCCAATCACCAGCTCGCGTGGCATGCACGGCTTACGCAAGCATGTCGGCATGGTCTTTCAGCAATTCAACTTGTTCTCTCACCTAACTGTTGGCGGGAACGTCGCCCTTGCACAAAAGCTCGTTCTTGGCCGAAAGCCTCATGAGGCAGACGCTCGTTCACGCGACTTACTGGAGCGCGTCGGACTAGCCGATAAATGGAACGCATATCCGAGCCAGCTTTCGGGCGGACAGCAACAGCGCGTCGCAATTGCTCGAGCACTAGCGATGGATCCCCGCATAATGCTCTTTGACGAAGCAACATCAGCCCTTGACCCGGAGCTAGTTGGCGAGGTTCTCAGCGTAATGCGCGATCTCGCGGAGAGCGGGATGACAATGCTCATCGTTACCCACGAGATGAGCTTCGCCCAAGAAGTAGCAGGGCGAGTCCTGTTCATGGACAAGGGCCTCATCCTCGCTGATTCCTCGCCGGAGGACGTGCTCAGTAACCCAAAGGACCCACGCATTCAGCAGTTCATGCGTCGTTTAACGGAGCGCTAGTCGATGTTTGCTGTTTGTGAAGATTGCGGCAAGGGTTCAGATTCCAGTGTGGGCTACTGCGAGTGCTCTGGAGTCCGGATTTGCACCACGCCGATTTCCGACTTCGTCGTCGATGCTGGTACATGGCCGGCCTCTCCGTTGATAAAGAGCAGAATACCCGGTCTCGCGGGAGTCTTGCTCAAATATGAGGGTACTCACCCATCAGGTTCCTTCAAGGATCGGATTATGCGACTCGCTGTGACGGAGGCCGTGAGGTCTGGTGCTTCTGGGGTGGTCGTGCCCTCAAGCGGAAATGCAGCTCTTTCCGCAGCGGGTGCCTGTRCCGCTGCTGGAATTCCAATGGTCGCTCTCGTCCCAATGGGGACTGCGATCGAGAGAATAGCGCCTGTTCTGGCCCGCGGCGCAGTGGTTCTTGAAGCCGGGTATGACCCCAGTGCGGCTTACCAGGCAGCCAAACTTGTGGCCGCCGAACTGGGCCTAATGCCCCTCTACTCGACATTTGCAGCACCGATCGCAGAGTGGGCCTGTCGGATGATAGGAGTGGAGATTACTCGGCAAATGGGGGGAGCGCCTTCGACCCTTGTAGCCCCTATCAGTGCAGGCCCAATCTTGCTGGGCACCGCCAACGGCATTCTTCAGGAAACGGGACATCGTCCGCGACTGGTGGCGGCCCAAGCTAACGGGTGTTGCCCTATCGTGAAGGCCTTCGAAGCAGGTCGCGACACCGTGGAAGAATGGCAATCCCCAATCGATACTGCAGCAACCTCTATCGCGGATCGGCTATCAGGATACCCTCAGGACGGCACATACACTCTTCGCGCGCTGCGACAGACGGGTGGTGCAGCGGTGGCGGTGTCAGACGACGAGATGCGCTTAGCGCGGGAAGCATTGCTGTTCTACGATGGACTTGACGTTGAATTCTCATCGACCGCCGGCGTTGCCTGGTTGCGTCGAGAAGAGCCTGACAGTAGCTCGACCGTATGCGTTCTGACAGCATCTGGTTTCAAGCATACGTATCGAGGCGATTGCCCTCGACCCGCGCGGAATAAGCAGCAGGATGCAATTGCTGCCACCGCGCAAACTCTAATCCAGAAAAACGGAATCCCAGTCAAATTGGCCTGAAATCGGTCGATGTTGACCGCCTCCGCGGCTGGCACGATCGACGAAATCAAAGGTGGAATTCAAATGATTAAGCGCTTTAAAGTTGGCAGCCGTATGAGCCAAGCGGTGGTAGCTGGCAATCACATCCATATCGCAGGGCAGGTCGCCGATGAGCGTAAAACACCCGTTGAGTCTCAAACTAAACAAGTCCTAGACAAAATCGACGCACTTTTAGCTGAGGCAGGCGGAAGTAAGTCGGATCTTGTCGCGGTCAATATTTTCCTGCCCAACATCAGCGACTTCGATGCCATGAATCAAGTGTATGATGCCTGGATTGATCCTGCCAACCCGCCCGCTCGCGCCTGCGTGGAGGCCCGCCTCGCTGATCCGGACCTCAGGATAGAGATCACGGCAGTAGGCCTAGTTGTCTAGTCTTGCAGGTTCGCCAATTTTATCGTGCTCCATCCCGTCAATGGTCCTTGGGTTCTGCGCCGCATCGGGGAGTTGRCAGATTAGCCACACGTGGATCTCGACCTTCAACGTGTGGCTGATCTGATGCACTATCGCGACCCAGCCTTCGACCGGGAAGATCCCAAATGCTGCCGGGAACGTCGAGGACGGGTCAACGATTTCCTCGGCTCACTGAGGGATAAGACATGTCCGCACCGATCGAAGAATCTCGGGAAACCCGGCAAGCCCAAGGCTCCCCAGCCACGAAAAGGGAATTGTCGCAAACCCATTAGTAACTCAGTTCGGTCTATGCCTCTGGCAAGCTCCGGAGGTTTATGATGTTCAAAGGCCGTCATTTCGATCGCTCCGTAATCCTGCTGTGTGTCCGGTGGTATCTCGCTTACGGCCTGAGCCTGCGAAATCTGGAAGAGATGATGGCCGAGCGCGGCATCTCGGTCGATCATGCGACCATTCACAGATGGATCATTCGCTACTCGCCCGAGCTGCTGGAGCGGTTCAACCGGCGCAAGCGAGCGGTCACCGGCAAGTGGCATGTCGATGAGACCTACATCAAGGTCCGGGGCCAGTGGCGGTATCTTTATCGTGCGATCGACAGCAACGGCGATACGGTCGAGTTCTGGTTCAGCGAACGGCGGAATCTGACGGCCGCCAAGTGCTTCCTGCGCAAGGCCCTGAAGCGGCATGGTCGGCCCGAGAGGATCGTCATCGACGGCAGCCAGACGAACCGAGAGGCGATCCTGTCCTGCGATACCGCAGACCGGCTCCAAGATCGATCACGACGGAAGCTGAAACCCATTCGCATCCGCCAAAGTGCCTACCTCAACAATCGTATCGAGCAGGATCATCGCGCTATCAAAAGGCGAGTTCGTCCAATGCTCGGTTTCAAGTCAACAAAGAGCGCCCGCGTGATCCTGGGCGGGATTGAGATGGTTCACATGATGCGCAAAGGACAGGCGAAGTATGCCTCCAATCTGCCATTGTCGCTCGCTGATCAATTTGACGAGCTTGCAGCGTAAGAGCTCATCGGTCGCCCAGGGTCCATTTCGTCCTATAGCCAAATTTGCGACGGATCCCTCCCGCCTTCGGCCGATTCAAATACGTGTGACCGCTCTCCTGGTGCACCGTTAAATCGATATTTCACCTTATGTATCTCTCAGATCCATCGGTACCCGTTGCCCATAAAGCCACGCGGGCTTTGGTCGATATCCACGGCCTACCTCGGACTGCAGTGATTGCCGTGAAAATTTGAATAAAATATTGCGCAATCTTGAAAGCTATCTCTAGAATTCACTGGAGAGCGAAAATAAGAAGACGTAAGAAGGCCTTCTTCGATGTCGCGTAGTACTCCGGTTCACGGCTAGGGCGGAGAGCCGCCTAGTTCGGCACCGCAAACGTTCACTGAAATAAATTTCAAAGCCGACGCATTCAAATTTTTGGAGAATAACTTGAGTAATATTGAACTGAAACAGGCGCCGGTTTTTGGCGTCATTCATCCCAATGGGACTTTCAAGCGGTCACGTTTGGACGTGTTGATGTCACTGCCAAGGGGACAGCATGTTGTCGAGATCAGATACGGGGATCACCGGATGGAGATGCATCATTCGGATACCCGTAAGCAGGGAGGCACACTGAACGAGGCCGCATCGACGCTGCTGGCGCAAGAGGGGCTCGTCCAGGTCAAAGGCCAGAAGCGTAAATGCGTTTATGGCGACGCCGTCCTCGTTTCGCGTCAAGCGTACCCGTATTTTCGAATCGACAAAAGTGCGATCGATTTGCTGCTGGAAGTCGATAGCGCTTTTCCGAACACGCAGACTCTTATTTGCGCTCTTCCGAACGCTGTGTCTGATCTCTATATCACCGAGGATAATCCCAGCGACGAACTGCTGTTCAAAGCGAAGCTGACGTTCGGTTGACGTCACAGCTATTGACCCTGATCGGTCGACGGCGATTCTTTCGGCTCAGGTGGGATTGTCAGCAGGTGCGAGGATCCGAGATGCAAAAAACAAAAGGCCGTGGGGAGGCGGCTTCGAATTTTCGCTGCCGTCGACTGGATTTGACGAGTGGTATTCGTGGCAAAATGCAAAATGGGGTGTGAATGGATCAGTTGCGCGCTCCACGCCATGATGATGGAAGCCGGAACTCGCTGACTGCCATCTGAACTTTGCGGGGCGTCATCTCTATATTGCTGCTACACTCAATACCGGCGCAAGTTAGAAATGTCGCGCTTTGTGCCAAATAGAAATGTCAGTGTCGCGCGCGCCGAGAGGCTTGGCCCGGCTGGGCTGGCTAGGGTTGCAGGGCCGGGCCAAGTCGTCATCCAGGTTGCTCATGCTGCTATCAGTTCAGCTTGAACATGCGACGTTCAGCCTGGCCACGACGACGAGGCGCTTTAGCGCTGCGCTTCTCGTCACGTTCCTGCTGCCGCTGCGCCACGTAGGCGAGAACCTCGCTCAAGCGCTTGTTCTCGACGATCGCCGCCTGTGTGACCTTCCGGATCTTGTCGTAGTGCATCCGGTAGGGTAGGTCGACGCCGTTGTGGCGGATCGACAGACGGCCGTCCGGATAGTCGATCACCGTCACGCGTTGCGGGCGAGGGGGCGTGATCTCGTTTGGCTCCAACAGAAAGATCATCTTGTCGGATTGGACCGTCAGGTTGAAGGTCAGTTTGCGTTGTTCTTTCCATGCGAAGACATCCTCGAGCACAGTGTTTGGCTGGACCTCCCGGTGTGCATCGGACTCGTCGAATGGCAAGCGGGCGAAGCGTCGTTGTGATTGTCGAGGAACCTCTGTAGAAACGCGTTCGCCGCCTCGATCGTCGATATTCCCACCAGACGAAGCTCCTTCACCGGCCGGTCCTGCAACGTGCCGAAGGAGCGCTCGATCCGGCCTTTGGCGGCTGGGCTGTTGGCGCAGGTGATATCGATGTTCAGTTTATGCAGGGCGCGCCCGAATTGTGTCATGCCGTCGCCGCCCGCGGCCGCCGTGTTGTTCACCTGGAAGATCGGGTGCTTGTCCGAGTAGAAGGCGATCGGGCGGCCATGCGCCCTGACGTACCGCTGGGTCTCGCGCAGATAATTAGGGCTCGATTCCGACGGCACGAAAGCTGCATGCATCAGCCGGCTGGTCGCATCGTCGATATAGGCGAGCAGGGTGCAACCCGGCGCCCGATTCTCGAACCAGAAATGCTGCGATCCATCGATCTGGATCAGTTCGCCCAGTCGTTCCCGGCGATTGCGCGGCTGGTGGACCGAGGGCATCCGCCGACGGCGGTCGAGCCAGAGCCCATCCTCGATCATCCATTTGCGGACCGTCTCGCGCGAGACCGGACAGCCGTGGAGCTCCAGCAACTTCTCCGTCGCCAGCGTAGGCCCGAAATCGGCATAGCGCCCCCGGACGAGGGTCATCGCCAGCTCTCGAATGTGGGTCGGCAGCCGATTGTTGCTTGGACGACCGCGACGCTTCGAAACCAGGCTCACGGCGCCATCCCGCCGGAACGCCCTCAGCAAACGAAACATCTGGCGCCGCCGGAGTCCGAGGATCTCACACGCCTCGCTCACTCCCATCCGGCCGGCGGCGAGATCCGTCAGGGCGTCAAGCCGCGAAAACTGAAACCCCAATCGGAAGGAGAGTGCCATCTGAACTTTGCTAAGGGGTGTCATCTCTATATTGCAGCTACACCGCGGATTCGCATAATTGTTGTTTTGACAAGAAATCGGTAACCACCGCCGTGCCAGGATCCTGTTGACCACGAGGATCCGATGCCCGCAAACCACCGACTTGGCCAGCTCTGGCTCGACGCGCTGGCGACTGAAATCGGCGCCGCCCCYGGCACGATCACAACCTACAGCGACGATCTCAAGTGCTATCTTGCCTGGCTCGCAACCGCCCAACTCAGCCTGAGTGTCGTGAGCGTCGATCGCATTCGCGACTACATCACATCCCTCGATGATCGCGGCTTTGCCCAGTCGACTGTGGCGCGCCGCCTCACGGTCGTCCGAAGCCTTCACCGTTTTCTGATCGCCGAGGCCTTGGGTTCCGGCGATCCCACAGCCACCCTGGCGCCAATGCGGCGACCGCAGAAACTGCCGTTTGTCCTCACGGCCGATGAGACGGCTTGCCTCCTCGATACGGCGCACCGGCTCGCGGCCGATGCCACCGTCGGCCTCTACCGCCAGGCCGGCTATGCCCGCCGGGCGGCTTTGTTCGAAACGCTCTATGCCTCCGGCATGCGGATCAGCGAGGCGGTGTCGCTGCCGTCAGACGCCGCCCCGGCGGGGACGCAGATGCTGATGATCCGTGGCAAGGGCGGCAAACAGCGTCTTGTGCCGCTTCACGCCCGCGCCATCGAAGCAATCAGGGTGTGGCAACACCTGGCCGCCGCCTATTCCGGCAACACTGCAACTAAGTGGCTGTTTCACGCAGTCCGCAACGGGTCAAAACCTCTGACCCGTCAGGCGGCCCTTCTGGAGATCAGGGAGGCAGCAGTCGCGGCCGGACTCCCCCGCCCCGAACGGGTGTCGCCGCATGTTCTGCGCCATGCCTTCGCGACCCACATGCACGCGGGCGGAACCGACCTCCGGGTCTTGCAGGAACTCCTCGGTCACGCCGGCATCGAGACGACCCAGATTTACACCCATCTTGATACTTCGCGCCTACGTCAGATGGTGCAAGACTTACATCCACTGAACGAGGAGCGCGAACTCGGACCACAGGCGGCTCGCCATGATCCAGACAACCTGAGCCGATCGACTTAAATTTCGATAAGCAAAGGACGCACACTCCGTGCTCGGCAATCATTCGCTTTCCGATTTCCCGAAATGTCATCGTCCATGAGGAGCGGCGTGATTTTTTGCAGAAGTGCTTGGCCTGCACCCAGAAGTCCAACAGCTGGCGGCAACCGTTTATCACCTCCGCGGCGATCCGACGCAAGGCACTCTCCTTCGGCGGGGTGCGCAGAGAAACATGCTCAAACTGTCACTGTTGCAGCGTACGACCGCATACGCTGTGAGGCTGAGGCCATACCCAAAGGTTGGTCAGATTCACACACCCTATCCAGTGTCGCTACGACATCCTCCCCGCGGTAGCTGAGCGGGGACCAAGCACCGGCACGTTTCGCGAGAAGGTGAGGACGACGGTCAGAACGCGCAGTTTCTTCCCGGCAGCCAATTGGTCATGGACAAAATCCTTCGCCCAGACATCGTTCGAGCCGACGGCTTCCTGGCGATCATCAAGCAGCTTCGCCTTCACCCGCCGTTTTGGTGTCTTGTTCCGGAGCTGCAAGCCTAAATCCCTGTAAATGCGATACACTTTCCTGATGTTGATGCCC
Source organism: Microvirga sp. P4_A5 (assembly GCF_056402495.1). Lineage (NCBI taxonomy): Bacteria > Pseudomonadati > Pseudomonadota > Alphaproteobacteria > Hyphomicrobiales > Methylobacteriaceae > Microvirga > Microvirga sp. P4_A5. The sequence goes on from NZ_JBFUHH010000114.1 coordinate 11,547, forward strand.
CAGTCTTCGCGATCCAGGAGAACGTGAACGCGGCGATAGCCCTAGCGACACGCGTTTGGCAGATCTCCCGGATCCGTTTCTCGACAGCGATCTGATGCTTCACCCCGGTCGCCGGCGGACAGCTTCCGGAGGACGGTGCCAACCCGCGGGATCCCCCTCCCCGTCCCATGTCTCCATCGCCGCGATCGCTCGTTCAGCCGTGTCGTGGCAATAGCGCTCGCGGTATCCGATATGGTCGATATCCACGTGGATGGTCCAGTGATGGAGTAATCTGTGCAGTGCAGCCCGCGCAGCCGTCCATCGGGAAGAGCCCAGAACTGGTTGTATGTGGCCTGGATCTAAGGAGCGAGATCGTCCGGCGTAAGGCCAAAGGTCGTTGAAATCGTCACGACGCGGCGTTTCGATTAATTGCGCGACGGAATGTCGGTGAGCTGTTTTTCGCAACCGGGAAAGCTTGGATCATCGAGCTCCATCTGCTCGGTGAGGCCGAAGGCCGACCAGATTGCCAGCCCGAAGTCAGATCCAATCTCGACTTGATCCTGAGCAGGTTTGGCATTGGCTCCGGCATTCCGCGAAACGTGCTGTTCGGCCATGAACGATCTCCGACCCCGTCGAGGCCGTTCGAGGTTCAAAAATGCGGCAAAAAATACTGCGGCTCTTCTGCAAAAAAATAATCTCACATCAAATCATTATTGGTCGATAAGCGAGCGCAACGAGAAAGGATAAGGCGTCACCACCCGCAACCCGGCCGGAGCGTCGATCCGCCAGACGGTCATTCACGGGCTTGAAATAGGCAAGAATTGGACATAGATTGAGCGTGATATGGTTAATACGTGATCGGAAAATGTTATGAACGCCGCCCTGGAC
>NZ_JBFUHH010000115.1:0-11740 GCF_056402495.1 Microvirga sp. P4_A5
GAGATGGGCGTCAGCCACCGTATTGACCATCGGCGCGATGACGCCGCTGGCGCCCGCATCGAGGATTCGCGACGCCGTGGCGAATTCGCCGACGGGGATGCGCACGATGGCGGGCTTCCCCGCCGCCGCGATGAGGGGGATCGCCCTGACGGCCACGCTGTAGTCGATCGCACTGTGCTGCATATCCAGCACGACCGCGTCGAACGCTTCGTGGGCAAGGACGGCCGACACCGTAGGGTCCGGCAGGCCGCACCATGCGGCAAGCGCCGGGGAACCGGCATTGAGCCGGTCCGGGAGGTTCGAAAATCGGGGCATCGGCACGTCCTGAGCGTCAATGAAGGATCAACCGGCGGCGGCGCCGGTCGGGACCAATGGGAAGGATCAGCGTCCGGCCTGGATCTCGTCGACCGCCTGCTGCATCCGCGCATTGAGGGCGTTCGCAAGCTCGGTGTCGCTGACCTGCTGGCCAGCAGCCGTCAGGTCGGCCTGCACCTTGCGCAGGACGTCCGCATCCCCGGCCTCCTCGAAATCCGCGAGCACGACGGTCTTGGCGTAGGCGTCCGCGTCCGCGCCGGTTTTGCCGAGCCGTTCGGCCACCCATAGGCCGAAGAGCTTGTTGCGGCGAGCCGTCGCCTTGAACCGAAGTTCCTGATCGTGAGCGAACTTCTTCTCGAAGGCATCCTTGCGCTCGTCGAAACCGGACATGGGCGTTCCTTTCAATGGTGTGTTCTGGCGATATAAAGGCGCCGGACCCCAACCGCCAGAGCCGGACCCCTGTGAAAATTCTCTTTCGCGGCGATCCGCGCGCTTCCTCGCCTGCGGCGTCGTTGCTGCGTTGTGCTTGGAGGTGGGATCGGATAGGTTGCGCGCGAGCCGGGGACGATCCCGATCGTGCCCGCGCCAGCTGCGGATCCCCTCACCACCAGGAGCCACGGCAATGGATTTCCTCAAACCACGGTATACGCCTATGAATCGTCGCCGCCGCATCTATGAGGGCAAGGCGAAGGTCCTCTATGAAGGTCCGGAGCCAGGTACGCTCATCCAGCACTTCAAGGATGACGCGACCGCCTTCAATGCCAAGAAGCATGAAGTGATCGACGGCAAAGGCGTGCTCAACAACCGGATTTCGGAATACATCTTCCAGAATCTGAACGATATCGGCGTTCCCACGCACTTCATCCGCCGCCTCAACATGCGCGAGCAGCTCATCCGCGAAGTCGAGATCATCCCCCTCGAGGTGGTGGTGCGCAACGTCGCGGCTGGCTCCCTGTCGACCCGGCTCGGAATCGAGGAAGGCACCCAGCTGCCGCGTTCGATCATCGAATTCTATTACAAGAACGATGCACTCAACGATCCGATGGTCTCGGAGGAGCACATCACGGCCTTCGGCTGGGCGACCCCGCAGGAGATCGACGACATCATGGCGCTCGCCATCCGCGTCAACGACTTCCTGTCCGGCATCTTCCTCGGCGTCGGCATCCGCCTCGTCGATTTCAAGATGGAAACCGGCCGCCTGTATGAGGGCGACATGATGCGGATCGTCGTCGCCGACGAGATCTCGCCCGATTCGTGCCGCCTCTGGGACATCAAGTCCAAGGACAAGCTCGACAAGGACCGCTTCCGCCGTGACATGGGCGGCCTCGTCGAGGCCTATACGGAGGTCGCGCGCCGCCTCGGCATCATGTCCGAGAACGAGAAGCCCAATCTGGGCGGCCCACGCCTCGTGCAGTGACGTTACGGCAGGCCCGATTGACGATCCAATGCCCGGCTTTCCGCCGGGCATTGTCGTTTGGGCTGGGCGCTCTCGGCCCGGCTTTCCGCCGGGCATTGTCGTTTGGGCTGGGCGCTCCCGGCCCGGCTTTTCGCCGGGCATTGTCGTTTGGGCTCGTTATTCTCGCGCTTTCGGCCTGTGGCTATATTCCCCGGCCCGTCGAAGGGGTGCCGCCGGGCGCTCCGTGGGAGGCGCTTCCCTTGCGGAAATGGCTGGCCGAGGATCGCGCCGAGCCTCACGCCTTGGCCTTCTGCGCGCCGCCGGAATGCCGCCCCGGCCTGGTCGTGAGCGTGATCGACCTGAAGGGCCCGGATGCGGCGATCTCAGAAGGCCTGCTCAAAGACCCGTCCCGCCTCGCGCAAGCGCTCCGGAAAGCCGAAGCCCATCGCAAGGTCCAGACGATCGTCTCGACCGCGCGCCTCGACGGGCCGGCCTCCCAGGGCTTCGCGATCCGCCTCGCGCCGTCCGACGGCGGGAAGGCTCCGGCCTATGGGGCAACGCTGGGACGCCGCTCGGGCGACACCCTGAAACTAGTCCTCGTTATCGGCGACGATCGCGACGCCGTTCTGACGACCGTGCGGCAGGTCGCCGGGCATGAATTGGCGCCCTGAGACGTTGTGTCTTGGACCCAATCCCGCTAAGCCGTTGGCGATCAGACAACAGCCCGAGGATCCCATGAAAGCCCGTGTCACCGTGACCCTCAAGAACGGCGTTCTCGATCCCCAGGGCAAGGCCATCGAGGGCGCGTTGAAATCCCTCGGCGTCGAGGGAATCGACGGCGTCCGCCAGGGCAAGGTTTTCGACATCGAACTGGGAACGACCGACAAGGCCAAGGCCGAAAGCACACTCAAGGCCGCGTGCGAGAAGCTTTTGGCCAATACGGTAATTGAGAATTATCGCGTCGAGATTGCGTGAGGCAGCCATGAAATCCGCAATCGTCGTATTCCCGGGCTCCAATCGCGAAGGCGATGTCATGCGGGCCCTCGCGCAGGCGGGATCAACGGTCGAGAAGGTCTGGCATGCCGAGACCGCCCTGCCCTCCGGCACCGATCTCGTCGTGCTGCCCGGCGGCTTTTCCTATGGCGATTACCTGCGCTGCGGCGCCATCGCGGGCCGGGCGACGGTGATGGATGCGGTGCGGGCCCATGCGGCGCGGGGCGGATTGGTGCTGGGCATCTGCAATGGTTTCCAGATCCTGTGCGAATCCGGGCTGCTGCCGGGCATCCTGATGCGAAACGCCAACCTGAAATTCATCTGCCACCGGCAGTTCCTGCGCGTCGAGCGAAACGACACGGCGTTTACCAGGCGCTACGCGAAGGGACAGGCCATCGACGTTTGCGTGGCCCATGGCGAAGGCAATTATACCGCCGATCAGGAGACCCTCCGCCGCCTGGAAGGCGACGGGCTCGTGGCGTTCCGCTATTGCGATGCGCGCGGCGAGGTGACGGACGACGCCAATCGCAACGGTTCGATGAACGCCATCGCGGGCATCTATTCCGAGAAGCTCAACGTGCTGGGCATGATGCCCCATCCCGAGAATCTCATCGAAAATCTCGTTGGCGGCACCGACGGCCGCGGCCTGTTCGAGAGCCTCGTGTCGAGCGCCGCGAAAGCGGCTTGAATGCAAGACCGGGGACGACGCTCCCCGCCTCTTTCGGATCGGGTTGAAGCCCACCTCGAATGAGGCCACCTGATTGCCCAACCGCCCGGCCCGCTGGCTGAGCAAAAAAGCGAGAGCCCCGATGATCCGCAACGACGTCGCCATCACCCCGGATCTGGTCAAGGAGCATGGGCTGACCCCTGACGAATATCAGCGCTTCGTCGACCTGATCGGCCGCACGCCCACCCTCACCGAACTCGGCATCGTCTCGGCCATGTGGAACGAGCATTGCTCGTACAAATCCTCGCGCCTGCACCTGCGCGGATTGCCCACCAAGGCCCCTTGGGTCATCCAGGGACCGGGCGAGAATGCGGGCGTGATCGATATCGGCGACGGGCTCGCCTGCGTGTTCAAGATGGAAAGCCACAACCATCCGTCATTCATTGAGCCCTATCAGGGCGCGACCACCGGCGTCGGGGGCATCCTGCGCGACGTCTTCACCATGGGCGCGCGCCCCATCGCCTGCCTCAATTTCCTCCGCTTCGGCGAGCCGGATCATCCCAAGACCCCGCACCTCGTCTCGGGGGTTGTCGCGGGCATCGGCGGCTACGGCAATTCCTTTGGCGTGCCGACGGTGGGCGGCAGTGTCGGATTCCATCCCCGTTACAACGGCAACATCCTCGTCAACGCCATGGCAGTGGGCCTCGCGCGCTCCAATGAGATCTTCTACGCGGCCGCGACCGGCGTCGGGAATCCGATCGTCTATCTCGGCTCGAAGACCGGCCGCGACGGCATCCACGGCGCCACCATGGCCTCAGCCGAATTCGACGATGCGTCGGACGAAAAGCGCCCGACCGTGCAGGTGGGCGATCCTTTCGCCGAGAAGCTGCTGCTCGAAGCCTGCCTCGAACTCATGAAATCCGGCGCCGTCATCGCCATCCAGGACATGGGCGCGGCGGGGCTCACCAGTTCGGCCGTCGAGATGGGCGCCAAGGGCAATCTCGGCGTCGAGCTCGACCTCGACAAGGTGCCGTGCCGCGAAGAGGGAATGACCGCCTACGAGATGATGTTGTCGGAGAGCCAGGAGCGCATGCTCATGGTGCTCAAACCCGGCATGGAGAAAGAGGCCGAGGCGATCTTCGTCAAATGGGGCCTCGATTTCGCGATCATCGGAAAGACCACCGATACGCTCCGGTTCGTCGTCAAGCACCACGGCGAGGTGATGGCCGATCTCCCGATCAAGGAGATGGGGGACGAAGCGCCGCTCTATGACCGCCCGCACGTGACGACCCCCGCCAAACCGGTGCTCGCCCCCGAGAGTGTCGTGGCGCCGATGTCGGATGCGGATGCCCTTCTGAAGCTCGTCGGCTCGCCCGACCAGAGCTCGCGACGGTGGGTCTGGGAGCAATACGACCACCTGATCCTCGGCAACACCGTGCAGATGCCCGGCGGCGACGCGGCCATCGTGCGCGTCGAGAACGGGCCGAAGGGCCTGGCTCTCACCACCGACGTCAACCCTCGCTATTGCGAAGCCGACCCCTTCGAGGGCGGCAAGCAGGCCGTGGCGGAGGCCTGGCGCAACATCACGGCGGTGGGCGGCGTGCCGCTCGCCATCACCGACAACCTGAACTTCGGCAGTCCGGCGCGCCCGGAAGTCATGGGCCAGTTCGTCGATTGCGTGCGCGGTATCGGCGAGGCCTGCCGCGCCCTCGACTTCCCCGTCGTGTCGGGCAACGTGTCTCTCTACAACGAGACCAACGGCCAGGGCATCCTGCCCACCCCCGCCATCGGCGGCGTCGGCGTTCTGGACGACGTGACGGTCAACGCCTCGGTCGCCTTCAAGCGAGAGGGCGACGCGATCATCCTCATCGGCGAGACGGAAGGCTGGCTCGGACAATCGATCTATCTCGCCGATATCTGCGGCCGCGAAGAAGGCGCGCCGCCACCGGTCGACCTCGATCTCGAACGTCGCCACGGCGATTTCGTGCGTCAGCTCATCCGCTCGGGACAGGTCGATACCGTCCACGATTGCTCCGATGGCGGCCTTGCGCTCACGCTCGCCGAAATGGCGATGGCGGGCGGCATCGGCGCCTCGATCAGCGCCGAACAAGAAGGCCTTCCCCGTCACGCCTTCCTGTTCGGAGAAGACCAGGGACGCTACGTGCTGGCGGTGCCGCAGGACGCAGCTGCCGACATTCTCTACGAGGCAGCAGCGATCGACGTCCCGGCGGCCCTTCTCGGAATGACCGGAGGAGCCGCGTTGATTCTCCCCGGCGAGCAAGCCATATCGGTCTCGGCGCTGAAGACCGCTCACGAATCCTGGTTTCCGGATTACATGGCCGGCAAGGCCTGAGGACGTTAGATCCATGCCAATGAATGCAACCGACATCGAAACCCTGATTAAGGCGGCGATCCCCGACGCCGTCGTCGAGATCAGGGACCTCGCCGGAGACGGCGATCACTACGCCGCGACCGTGACGTCCCTCGCGTTCAAGGGAAAATCGCGCGTCCAGCAGCACCAGATGGTCTATGGGGCGCTGCAGGGTCGGATGGGAGGCGTCCTGCACGCCCTTGCGCTCACCACGCTCACACCCGACAATTAGGATCGAGACCCGGCGCCTTGAACGCCGCGGAACAGGAGAGAAAGATGACCGATGCCCGCCAGGCGATCGACAACGAAGTAAAGTCCAACGATGTGGTGCTGTTCATGAAGGGCACGCCCCAGTTCCCCATGTGCGGCTTCTCGGGCCAGGTGGTGCAGATCCTTGGGTATCTCGGCGTGCCGTACAAAGGCGTAAACGTCCTCGATGACGAGGGCATCCGCCAGGGAATCAAGGAATATTCGAGCTGGCCGACCATTCCCCAGCTCTACGTGAAAGGCGAATTCGTCGGAGGCTGCGACATCACCCGCGAGATGTTCCAGGCGGGCGAGTTGCAGCAACTCTTCGTCGACAAGGGAATCGCGATCAAGCAGACGGTCTGAGACAGGCGTCGGCAGGGCGATCGAAGGCGGGGCAAGGCTCCGCCTTTTTTGTGTTCGGCCGGCATTGCCCGCGACATCGCTTCCCATGGGCAAACGCCCCGCCTCCCCGCACAATGTTTCGTCCCGGTGCAACAAAGCCGCACGTTCTCATGATGCGGCGCCGGGGCCGGGGGTTTTTGCAATGATCGAAGAGCGCAAGAATGTCATCCCGCTGAAACGGCGGGACTCTCGCAACGCCGCTGCGCCGCCGAAGACCATTCTCGAGCGGATATACACAGCCGGCTCCCTTGCGCTTCCGGCCGACGACGTCGCCACCAAGATGGTGGCGGTGATGCTGCAGGCCTTGGGCTTCATCGTGATCGACGAAATTCTGGCGGACGGGACGCCGCGGCGGCTCGAAAGGGGCAAGGCCCGCTCGGCGATGGACCGGCCTTGGCGCCTCGCCAAAGCCGGATTTTCAGGAAAAATCGGAGTGCCGGACGCGACCATTGCCGACCGCTAGGGCCTTACGGCCTCTCTGATGAACGCGACGGCATCCGGCGAGGCCCATTCGGCGGGGCCTTTGAGAAGCGCGATCTCGCACCCCGATGAATCGAGCAGCATCGTTGTCGGCAATCCGACCGCATGTCCCGATTTCTGCAGGACTTGCAGGAGCTTCCCGCTCGGATCCGCATAATAGGCGAGGTTCCGGATGCCGTTCTGCTGTAGCCAGGCCTTGGGTTTCTCCGGGTTGCGCGTGTCGACATTGATCGCCACGACCTCGAAGCCCGGGCCGCCGAACTCGGCCTGCAGCTTGTCCAGCGCCGGCATCTCCTCGCGACAGGGCACGCACCAGGTCGCCCAAAGGTTGACGAGCACCGTCCGCCCCTTGAAATCCGCAAGCTCGCGGGGGCGGTCATCGGCGTCTTTGAAGGCCACGACCGGCGGCGGCTTGGGGGCCGCATTGAGGGCCAACGCGGCGACTTCGCCCCTTGCCAGGGGCTTGAGCCGCTCGGACAGGCCCGCCGAGGCGCGGCATTCGCCGGTCTCGGGCGGCGCAGCACCCCTTGTATGCAGAATGTAGAACCCGGCGGCCGCGCCAAGGACGAGAACGAGAGCAACCGGGATCATGCGGGAGCGGGAAAGGATCGACATGGCGGGGATGTGCCGTGTTTTGGCCCAAGCCTCAAGCGAACAAACGCTGAGCGACCAACGAACTTCATCACGATCACGTGGCGCAGCCTAGGTCCACGTTTTGCAAGGGAGACCCCGGCACACAAGGTGCGCCGGGGTCGTCCGATCATCGGGATCAGATGACGAAGAAGTCGCCTGCTTTCAGGTTAAGGCCCCGGGCCAGCTGGGCAATGACAACTTCGCCGCCCCGCCCCGTGCCGTCGGCGTCGAAGGAAAGGACACCCGTCGCCTTGTCGTAGAGAACGCGATCCTGAGCGTCCCCCGCATTGGCGCCGACGTGGAAGGCGTTGGAGCCGAGTTTGCCGGCCTTGCCGAGCTTCGCCATGAACCTGTTCTCGAGTTCGAAGGTGTCATCCCTGACATTGAAATCCAGGACGCGGTCGATGTTGGTCCGTGATAACCTGGTGTCGAATACGTACGTATCGTTGCCAAGCCCGCCGCGCAGAACATCGCTTCCGAGCCCGCCCTTGAGGATATCGTCGCCCCCCAGCCCTGTCAGGATATCCCGACCCGCGGTGGCCTCAATGGTGTTGGCGGTGTTCGAACCGACCAGGGTGAGACCGGTCTGGCTGAGCGGCGAGGCCGCGAGCAGAAATTCAACCTCGGCTGCGGTCGCAAGCGTATATCCGACACTGGTGCGAACGATATCCACGCCTCCGGCGGCACTCTCATCGACGACATCGAGGGCATTGTCCACGATGTATGTATCATTGCCGGCGCCTCCGATCAGTTGATCTCCTCCGGCAGCGCCATCGAGAATGTTCGCCCCAGCGTTTCCGGTCAATGTGTTCGCGACCCCGTTGCCGGTGAGATTGATGGACGCCGCCCCAGAAGCGGCGCGAAGGTTCTCAAGGCCGGAAGCCAGAACCGTATTTGCCAAGGCGGAGATAATCGTGTCCGTGCCGGCTGTGTCGACGATGACATCTCCCGCGTTGTCGATCACATAGGTGTCGTTGCCTCCACCGCCTTCGAGTCGGTCGGCACCGGCACCGCCGTCGAGCGTGTCGTTTCCGTCGAGGCCAATAAGCGTATTGCTCCCCGAATTTCCCGTCAGGCTGTTGTCGAGCGTATTGCCTGTCCCGGCAAAATTGCCGGTTCCGGAAAGGACGAGATTTTCGAAGTTGTTCTGAAGGGTATGGGTTAAGGACGCGAGAACCGTGTCGTTTCCTTCATTGACGACCTCCACGAGCGTCTCATTTGCCGCGTCTACGACATATACGTCGCCCACTCCCGCCGGTCATCTGGTCGACGCCAAGTCCGCCATCGAGCCTATCGCTTCCGACACCTCCCAAAAGCTCATCATCTCTATCGCCGCCGGACAGCGAGTCGTTGCCGATTCCACCCGTCAGGATGTTGGCGGATTCATTGCCGATGATGACATTATTCAGAGCGTTGCCGGTTCCGGCGATCAGGCCGGCACCCGTAGCCAGGGTCAAATTCTCCACGTTCGCGACGGTGACCAGGGAAAAATCGAGCGATGCCAGCACGCGATCCGTGCCTCCATCGGCAAGTTCGGTAATGCTATCGCCGGCGTTATCCACCGAATAAGTATCGTTGCCTGATCCGCCGGCGAGGGTGTCGGCCCGACGCCCCCAGCCAGGATATTATCGAAGGCGTTGCCGGTGATGGTATTGTCCAAATCGTTGCCAAGGACGTTGGCAGCCCCGGCGGCAGCTGGCATCGTGAAGGCTCCGGCCTCGGTTCCTTCGAATACGTAGAGTTGCAGAGCTTGGTTGAATAGCGGCATCGAAAGACTCCTTGATGTCTCTAATGGATAAAAAATCAGCTGATAGGACGAGTTGTTTCGAATCATTATACCCTGACAGCTACCGGATAACATTCGGGGTTGTAATTGGTTCCCCCTGCGTCAATCCAACCACCCCGATCCACTTCGCAATTCAGGCCGCTGCTCCGCTTGCGCCTGTTCCTGAATTGAAGGTCGTGGAATTCGCCTGACGCGCTTTGGCCCCTCGCATCGCCGCCCGGATGTCGTTATGGTGCGGCCAAGTTTCGGAGCATCTGATGTCGTCCAGCCTCGCGTTCTCCCGTGTCCTTCTGGTCGCGGGCCTTGTCATCCTCGGTCTTTCCGCCTGCGGCCGCCGCGGCGCCCTCGAGGCGCCGCCCGATCCCAACGCGGCGCCTGCCCAACAGGGCGTGGACGGGACGGGCGCATCGCAGGGCGCCTTGCCGTCCCCCGTAGGGACCCCGCGCAAGACATCGAACCGGCCCGTCACCGTGCCGAAGACCCCGTTCATTCTCGACCCGATTCTCTAAGGCGCAGCCATGCATCACTTTGCCTATCGCGACGGCGTCCTGCACGCCGAGGACGTGGATCTGCGTCGGATCGCCGATGAGGTGGGCACGCCGTTCTATTGCTATTCGTCGGCGACGCTGGAGCGACATTATCGCGTCTTCGCCGAGGCTTTTGCCGACCGCGACGCCCTCGTCTGCTATGCGGTGAAGGCCAATTCCAACCAGGCGGTGCTGCGGACGCTCGGCGAACTCGGCGCCGGTATGGACATCGTGTCGGAGGGCGAACTGCGCCGGGCCCTCGCGGCCGGGGTGCCGGGGGAACGCATCGTGTTTTCGGGCGTCGGGAAGACCCGCTGCGAAATGGCTTTCGCGCTTGACAGCGGCATCCTGTGCTTCAACGTGGAATCCGAGCCCGAGTTGGAAGCATTGTCCGAAGTCGCCGTTTCCAAAGGGGTGCGCGCCCCGATTTCGATCCGCATCAATCCGGATGTGGATGCCAAGACCCACAAGAAGATTTCGACCGGAAAATCCGAGAACAAGTTCGGCATCCCGATCGCCCGCGCGCGCGATGTCTACACGCGCGCAGCAAGCCTGCCCGGCATCGAGGTCACGGGCGTCGACATGCATATCGGCAGCCAGATCGTCGATCTGGAGCCCTTCGACAACGCTACGGCTCTTCTGGCGGAGCTGGCGCGGGACCTGATGGCGGACGGCCACCATCTGCGCCACATCGATCTCGGCGGCGGCCTCGGCATCCCCTATCGCACCGACAACGAACCGCCGCCGGATCCGCAGGCCTATGCGACCATCATCAAGCGCCACACCGACAATCTCGGTCTCAAGCTCGTCTTCGAGATGGGCCGCCTGATCGCCGGCAATGCCGGCATCCTCGTGACCCGGGTGATCTACGTGAAGGAGGGCGCCGACAAATCCTTCGTGATCGTGGACGCGGCCATGAACGACCTGATCCGTCCGACCCTTTATGACGCCTACCACGACATCAAACCGGTGATCGAGCCCGGTCCGGCGACCGAACGGCTGGTTGGCGACATCGTCGGCCCGGTCTGCGAAACCGGCGATTATCTCGCCCTGTCGCGGGACCTGCCGGCCGTCAAGGCGGGCGATCTCATCGCCATCATGACCACCGGCGCCTACGGGGCCGTGACCGCCAACACCTACAACACCCGCCTGTTGATCCCCGAGATCATGGTCAGGAACGGCGGCCACGCCGTCGTGCGTCCAAGGCAGACCTACGACGACCTCATCGGGCTCGATCGGCTGCCCGGCTGGCTGTCCTGAAACAGACAAGCCCCGTTGCCTTTGTTGGTGCCTGAGGGTGCCTCCCCCTTCCGTCCTCGTCATCTTGTGAACGCGTTTCGCCCTCATCCTCGCGTCGTTAGGTCAATCATCGCTGGCCACGTCCCGGCGTCATGCTAGCTTCGTCGGGATGTCGCGCTTCACGAGGAGACGGATGGGATGAGCGACGGCCCGGGCGGTATGCCCGCCCCAAGCCAGACCGTGTCCCGCTTTCGGGAGTTGGTCGTGCGCGCCGGGAGGGCGCTCGCGATCGAACGGGTGTGGCCGCTCGCGTGGCTGCCGATCGCGGTCGTGCTCGTCTTCCTCACAATTTCCTGGCTCGGGGCTTGGCTCGATCTCGGGCGGACCGCGCGAATGGTCGGTGTCGGGCTCTTCGTTCTTCTGCTGGCGGCATCGTTCTGGCCCTTCGTCCGCTTGCCCCGCCCCACGCGCGCGGAGGTTCTGGGACGGATCGACCGGGATTCCGGGATCGGGCACGCGCCCGCCCATGCGATCGTCGACACGCTGGCGATCGGCTCCGACGACCCCGGCACGCGGGCGCTCTGGGCGCTCCACCGCCGCCGCGCCGAGGATGCGATCCGCAACATGCGGGTGGCGGCGGCGCGTCCCGACATGCCCCGGCGCGACCGCTACGCCCTGCGGG
>NZ_JBFUHH010000116.1:0-11637 GCF_056402495.1 Microvirga sp. P4_A5
GCCTGCAATGGCACCCGGAGGCCTTCGCCAGCACGGACAATCCCGGAAACCGGATTTTCAAGGCCTTCGTGGAGGAAGCCGGGCGACGGGCGTAATCGCATCCCGTCGCCTCGGAACCGCCTCGTCCCGGCAAGGCCGCAGGCCCCCCTCGGTTTCTCCCTTTTGGCTTGCGTCACGTGGGGTCGCCTGCCAAACAGCCCCCATCCAGGAGAATCCGCCCATGACCCCGAACGACGTGCTCGACGAATTCCGCTCCGCAGGCGCCCTGCTGGAAGGGCATTTCGTGCTGTCGTCGGGGCTGCATTCGCCGGTCTTTCTGCAGAAGATGTTCATCTTCCAGGATCCGGCCCGAACGGAGCGCGTCTGTCGCGCGCTCGCGGAGAAAATCCGCGAGGCCTACGGGCAGGTGGACTACGTGGTGTCGCCGGCGATCGGCGGCATCGTCCCCGGCTATGAGACCGCGCGGCAGCTTGGCTGCAAGGCGATTTTCGTCGAGCGCGAGAACGGGGAATTCGTCCTGCGCCGGGGCTTTACGATTCCAGAGGGCGCGCGTGTCGTGATGGTTGAGGATATCGTCACCACAGGATTGTCGTCCCGGGAATGTCTCGCAGCCCTGCGTCAGCATCCGGGCCAACTCCTCGGCGCCGCTTGCCTGATCGACCGCTCGGGCGGCAAGGCCCAACTCGGAGCGCCTCTGGTGTCCTTACTGCAACTCGATATTCCGGCATATCCCGCGGACCAATTGCCGCCCGATCTCGCCGCCATTCCCGCCACGAAGCCAGGAAGTCGGAACATTACAACGTAGAACTCTAAAATCACGATTACGTTTAAATTCTGTTCCGAGCCTGCCACATTCTTGACACGTTACGACCACGCGTCTTTACTCGCGGGGTTGTCACTTTTTACTCGTCTATTGGGAAATTGAGCAGCCTGTTTTCAGGTACGTCGCAAACTGATCGCGCCTAAGTATTTCAAGCGTAGATAATTTCGATGCCGATGTGCAGTTGCGGTTGTTTTCATGACCCAGCAGATTAAATCAGAGAATATTTATGGCTAGCCAGCAACGGATCGCGCTTTTTATTGATGGCGCTAATCTTTACGCTACGACAAAAACGCTCGGCTTCGATATCGATTACAAGCGTCTCCTGAAAGAATTTCAAAGCCGCGGGACACTTTTGCGGGCGTTTTATTATACTGCGCTCGTCGAGGATCAGGAATATTCCTCGATTCGTCCTCTGATCGACTGGCTTGACTATAACGGCTACCGGGTGGTGACGAAGCCCACCAAGGAATTCGTCGATTCCGCCGGCCGTCGCAAGGTCAAGGGCAATATGGATATCGAGCTGGCGATCGATGCGCTCGAACTCGCGCCTTACGTAGACCAGATGGTGATCTTCTCCGGCGACGGCGATTTCCGCTCGCTGGTGGAGGCGCTGCAGCGCCGGGGCGTCCATGTCTCCGTCGCCTCGACCGTGACGACCCAGCCCCCCATGGTGGCGGATGAGCTGCGGCGTCAGGCGGACGAGTTCATCGAGCTTGCCCACATGGCCTCGAAGATCGGCCGCGACCCGGCGGATCGGCCCGCCCGCGCCGCGATCGACGGAGCCGATCGGCCCGACCACCGCACTGACCGGGTGCGTCCCACCATTCCGAGCCCAGGTCTAGAGCGCCGCTACGGCATCCGCCAGACGCAAGGCGACGACGTCGACGTGTGACGGTCAGGACAGATCGTCCGCCGCGATCGGAGACTAGCCTAGCGGGCTGACTGGCCTTTAGCCTTTGTCGCGCAGCAACCGGGATTTTTCCCGGTTCCATGTGCGCTCCTTGTCGGCCTCGCGCTTGTCGTGGAGTTTCTTGCCGCGTCCCAGGCCGAGCTCGATCTTGGCCCGCCCGCGTTCGTTGAAATAGATCTTGAGCGGCACCACCGTCATGCCGTCGCGCTGCGTTGCGCCGATCAGGCGGTTGATTTGCCGCTTGTGCAGCAACAGGCGACGCGGGCGCTTCGTCTCATGGTTGAAGCGGTTCGCCTGCAGATATTCAGGGATATAGGCGTTGAACAGGACGAAGTCGGAGCCCGAAGGCCCCGCATGGGCGTCACCGATGGTCGCCTTTCCCTGACGCAGGGACTTCACCTCCGTGCCGGTCAGCGCGATGCCCGCCTCGAAGGTGTCGACGATCTCGTAATTGAACCGCGCCTTGCGGTTGTCGGCCACCACCTTGTTGGGGCGAGCGGCCTTGCTGGTGTCTTTTGCCATGGCTCTACGCGTTGACCAGGCCGGCATGGACCATGGCGGATCGGACAATCTTCTTGGTCGGCTCCGAGACAGGCAGAAGCGGCAGCCGAACGTCTTCCTGCATGAGACCGAGGACCGTCGCGGCATATTTGACCGGCGACGGGTTGGTCTCGACGAACAGCGAATCGTGGAGCGGCATGAGGCGGTCCTGCACCTTCAAGGCAGCCGCGTAATCGCCCTTGAGGCAGGCATTCTGCATCTCCGCGCACAGGCGCGGCGCCACATTGGCGGTCACCGAAATACAGCCATGGCCGCCATGCGCCATGAAGCCGAGAGCCGTCGCGTCCTCGCCGGAGAGCTGGATGAAATCCGGCCCCATGGCGTGCCGCTGCTGGCTGACGCGGGCGAGGTTCGCGGTCGCATCCTTCACGCCCACGATGTTCTTCAGCTCATAGAGGCGGGCCATCGTATCCACCGACATGTCGATCACCGAGCGGCCGGGGATGTTGTAGATGATGATCGGGATGCCGATCGCATCGTTGATGGCCTTGAAGTGGGCGTACATGCCGTCCTGGGTCGGCTTGTTGTAATAGGGGGTGACGATCAGGACCGCGTCGGCCCCCACCCGCTCGGCATGCTGGGAGAACCCGATAGCCTCGGCGGTGCTGTTCGAGCCGGCGCCGGCGATGACCGGGACCCGGCCCTTGACCTCGTCGACCGTGATCTCGACGACCCGCTCATGTTCCTTATGGCTCAGGGTCGGGCTTTCGCCCGTGGTCCCGACCGGCACGACCCCGTGGCTGCCATTCTCGATCTGCCAGTTGATGAATTTGCGAAAGCCCGCTTCGTCGACAGCTCCGTCTTTAAATGGGGTCACGAGCGCCGTGATGGAGCCTGCGAATGGGGGCATTGAAAAACCTCGTGAAATAGGACGCGGGGACTCGTGCCGACGTCAGCGGTAACACATAGGGGCTGCGGCGCATCGGCGCAAACAAACCCTCGGGAGGTTGTCCTAACCCCACGGTTAGTGTTTCTTCAAGGTAATCATCGTCACATGCACTCAACCAGTGACGAATTGGGGATCTGATGAAGCTCGGAATACGCCTCCTGGCGGGCCTCCTGGCCTCCGCCGCGGTCCTTCCGGCCGCGCTCCCGCCGGCTCTGGCCGGCCCAAGCATGACGCTGCCGCCGCCACGGCCCGATTTCGCGAGTCTTGCCAATGACCTCGCGGACGGTCCCGGCGCCGCCATCCTCCCCTCACCGGCCGGCAACGATGTCGAATCCCTGCCGCTGATCTTCAAGGCCTATCGCGGCGGCGACTGGACCGAGGCGCTGATCCTCAAAAGCAAGCTCTCCGACCCCGCGGCCGTCGCCCTGACGGAATGGTTCGCCATCCGCGCCGCCATTCCCGTTGGCTGGGGCCGGCTTACCGCCTTCATTCGCGATTACCCGGATTGGCCGGCAACGACCCTGCTGCGCAGGCGGATGGAAGAGGCGCTGCTCGCCGAGCGCCGGCCGGCCGACGAAGTCCGGGCTTTCTTTGCCAACCAGGCCCCCCTCACCGGCTCCGGCCGCATCGCCCTCGCCTTCGCGCTGAAAGCTGAGGGACTCGACACGCAGGCGAATGAGCAGATCCGCCAGGTCTGGCGCGAGGATACTTTCGCCGATGGCCTGGAGAATCGCATCCTCGAGCGCTTTCCCGGCGTGTTGAAGGAGGCGGATCACCGCTTCCGGATGGAGCGCTATCTCCTGAAGGAGAACTGGTCCGGGGCCACGCGGGCCGCGGGCTTTGCGGGCCGGGAATACGCGACCCTCGTCAGGGCGCGGATGGGCCTCTACCGCGGCAAGAAAGCGGCCGAGAAAGCCTTCGCAGAAGTGCCCGCCTCTCTCCGGAAGGACGCCTCCTACATTTTCTCGCGCGCGCTCGACCTGCGCCGCAACAAGCAATATGTCGAGGCCGCGAAGGTCTTGTCGGAAGCGCCCCGGGACGCCGAGTCCCTCGTCGATGGGGACGAATGGTGGGCCGAGCGTCGCCTGATCACCCGCGAGCTTTTGGACAGGAACGATCCGAAAGCCGCCTACGAGGTGGCGAGCCGGCACGGCGCCGAGTCACCCGCGCAGCAGATCGAGGCGGAATTCCATTCCGGCTGGATCGCGCTGCGTTTCCTGAACGATCCCGCATCCGCATCGCGCCATTTCGCCACCATCGCCCAAACCGGTTCCACCCCGATTTCGAAATCGCGGGTCGCCTATTGGCAGGGTCGGGCGGCAGAGGCCGGCGGGCAGCATGAGGAAGCCGAGAAATTCTTCGCGCTCGCCGCCGAGACGCCCACGACCTTCTACGGCCAGCTCGCGACCTCCAAGTTGGCGCAGCCGGTGGCCTTGCGGCAGGTGGAGCCGCTGCCGGCGACCGAACGCGCTGCCTTCCAGGCTCGCATGCCGGTCCGCGCCCTGAAACTTCTGGAGCAGACCGCCGAGCCCGAGTTGCTGCTTGGGCTTTACAACGACCTGGCGCAGACCCTCGACAACCCGGGCGAACTCGATGCGCTCGCCTCCTTGGCGGCCGGGCAGCAGAACCCGCGGGCGGTTCTGCTCGTCGGCAAGGTCKCGTCGCAGCGGGGTTTCCCCCTCGACCTTCACGCCTATCCCCTCGCCGCCATCCCCGATTTCTTCCCCGTGGGAGACGAGGTGGAGCCCGCGATGGTCTATGCGATCGCCCGTCAGGAAAGCGCCTTCAACCCCCGCGCGGTATCGACCGCCGGAGCGCGTGGCCTGATGCAGCTCATGCCTGCCACGGCGAAGCGAACGGCCCAGCGTTTCGGGGTGGGTTTCGACCTGAACCGGCTGCTGGAGGACCCCGCCTACAACGCGAAGCTCGGTTCCGCCCATCTGGGTGAACTCATGGAGGACTGGAAGGGCTCGCACATTCTGGCTTTTGCTTCCTACAATGCCGGCGGCGGGAACGTAAAAAAGTGGATCAACGCCTATGGCGACCCCCGCCAGCCGGGCATCGATCTGGTGGATTGGATCGAGCGCATCCCCTTCTACGAGACCCGCAACTACGTGCAACGGGTGATGGAAAACCTGACGGTCTACCGGGAGCGGCTGACGCATGTGGTCGAACCGGTGAGGGAGCCTGCCACCGGCTCCGGTGGCCCAACCTTGGGGGCCACCGCCGACGCGATCCCGGGCGAGTAACGACTCTTCACAAGACAGGATTCCTCCATGAGAGACGGCTTTCGGGATCTCTTCGTATCCAGTGCCGATGGCCTGCGCCTCTATACCCGCGATTACGGGCCAGATTTGTCCTCCGCCATCCCGATAATATGCCTGCCGGGCCTCTCGCGCACGTCTGAGGATTTTCACGAGCTTGCCACGGTCCTCAGCGAGGACGAGCTTCATCCGCGCCGGGTTCTGTCCATGGATTATCGCGGGCGCGGGCGGTCCGAATGGGACAAGGACTGGCGGCATTACGACGTCCGGGTGGAAACCAACGACGTCCTGCAGGTCCTGATCGCCACCGGCGTGACCGAGGCCATTTTCGTTGGAACCTCGCGGGGCGGCCTGATCAGCATGGCGCTGGGCGCGATCAAGCCGAGCCTGATCAAGGGAGTCGTGCTCAACGACATCGGACCCGTGATCGAGGGAAAGGGCGTCGCGCGGATCAAGGGATATGTGGGCAAGTTGCCGCCCCCGAAGGATTTCGTCGAGGCCGGTGAGATCCTGAAGCAGATCTCGGAGGCACAATTCCCCAAATACACGGATTCCCAATGGCGCCGTCTTGCCGAAGGAACCTGGAGCGAAGACAAGGGTCGCCTTGTCCTGCGCTACGATCCGGCTTTGATGAAGATGCTGGATGCCATCGACCTTGGTATGCCCCTGCCGGATCTATGGCCGCTCTTCGAGGGACTTCGGGCTTTCCCCGTCCTGGCCATCCGTGGCGCGAATTCCGACATGCTGTCGGCGCAAACCCTGCGGATGATGGCGGAGGTCCATCCGGGGCTGAGGGCGCTGACCGCCCCCGACGAGGGCCACGCGCCCGCGATCGAAGGCAAGGTGGTGGGCGCGATTATCGAATTCATTCGAGATGTCGAGCACGCGGCGCGCTCGAAAGCGGCTTGATGTTGCGTCGGCGAAAAGACATTGGGCAACCTCGGTCTGAACCCGCCTGATTGACGCGCTCGAACCGCGGCATCGGCCCGGCCGTTCCCCGTTGCCATTCCCTTTGGGCAATCTCGACGCCTCGTCGCGGCAGACTTCGCACGCCCGAGACGTGAGAGAAAACACAAAAAGAAAACCCCGGTGTCGCCACCGGGGTTTCCTTTAACCAATCGGGTTGAGCCGATTAGAAGTCGCGCTGAACGCGGAGGCGACCTTCCCACGAGTCAGACGAGCTGACCGTGTTGACGAAGCCCGGGACGCCGATGCGACCACGCGGATCGACGTTGGCGTAGATGACTTCCACACCGAGGTCGAGGCCGCTGACCGGCTGCCAGAACACGTTGGCGCCGACGCGGTATTCGCTGAAGTCAGGCAGGCCGACGGTAGCGCCGTTAGCCGCGACGAACGAAGAACCGCCCGAGTAGTTGATGCGCATGTACGAACCGAAGAGGTTCGAACGGATCTGCGGGGTCCAGTAGTGACGCAGGCCACCGGCCAGTGACCAACCGCGGCCGCGCTTGATGTCGCCCGAGAGGGTGTTCACGTAAGCGTCGACGAGACCGACGTTGCCGCCGCCGAACTCGGTGCGGGGGCTGATGATGGTGCCCGAGTTGCCACCGTCGAGGTAGGCAAGAGCGCCGTCAGCGTAGGTCGCGGCGAACCACAGAGCATCGCCGGGAGCGAGCGACGGCAGGTTGATGCCGGCGGTTGCAGCGACGGCGAAGCCGTAATCCGTGTCAGGGAAGTCGGCGGTGCCGTTACCCCAGGTGAAGCCGGTTCCCGGCAGGTTGTTCGAGCGGATCTGGTGAACCGCGCCGGACAGCTGTGCCGTACCCCAAGTGCCGGCGTACTTCAGGTTGCCGACCACGTCCGGAGCGCGCTGACCGCCGTAAACGATGTTCGTAGCGAAGGGAGCGCCTCCGACGAAGTTGTTGTTGCGACGCTCGAGGCCGTCTTCGATCGAGATGCTGGCCGAGAAGCCATTGCCGAACGAGAAGGTGTAGGCCAACAGGTCGACGTCAGGCGCGTCGTCGAAACGCAGCGTGCCCATGTGACCCGTGGGGAGGTCGCCGTTCGAGAAGAACGAAGTCACGCGACCAGCGGTGAGACCACCGAACTGAACGAATGCCTGAGCGACGTTCGGGCTGGTGCCGATCACGCCGGTGTTGCCGAACGGCGAAGCCGACGAACGGGTGATCTCGAAGCGGACGACCGAGCGGAGCAGGCCGTAAGCCGTCGCCGTACGGGCGTCGAGCTGGATACGACCGCGAGCGCGGAAGCCGACTGAGTCGACTGCACGACCGCGAATGAGGTTGCCGCCAGCGAACTGACGGATCGGGGTGTTCCACAGGTAGTCGGCGCGAACACGGCCGCCAACGCGGAGGCAGGTTTCGGTGCCGGGGATGTAGAAGAAGCCTGCGCCGTAGGTGGAGCAAACGCGAACGTACTCAACGGGAGCAGCCTTCTTCGAGGGAAGATCTGCAGCCTGAGCGCCGGCAACGGCGGCGAGACCCGCGACCGTTCCGAGAAGAAGGCTCTTAACGAGCTTCATAGTTGACCTCCAAAGTTTCGAGACCCTGGGGGGCCCGGGTTAGCGCTTCAGGGAAGCGCGTCCCATTTCCCCTAGAAATTCGCGGAGCCACCCCTCATTGGGTGGAACCGTTTGACGACTGGGGTGCCCCCGCCGTTGAGGTCACATTACTGCGAGCCGCCCGCCGCGCAATCGAATGAAGGCGCAAAAGGGGCCGCCGAGGGGGCTTTTCAAAGGGCTGTTGCACATTCGCCACGCTTGGTGCAGCGATCTTTACGATCCGTTAAAGAACGCACTCTGATTTTAACGAAACCTTTACGTAGAAAGGGTTTCAAATGCGATCCCGACTATCATTGCGAGCAACCAACTCTTCGCTCGCCCTCACAAAACCCTGCAAACGGACAGGAAAGTCCTCCGGGCCGCTTTCCGGTCACCTGACGCCCAAAAAAGCAAAAATGAGGCCGGACAGCCTCCGGCCTCATGCGATTCGCGCTCGATTCGTCGAAAATTATCCGCTCAGGCCACCTTCGGCTTGAGGACGCCGCGACGAATCTGGTCCTCCTCGATGGATTCGAACAGCGCTTTGAAATTGCCTTCGCCGAACCCGTCATCGCCCTTGCGCTGAATATATTCGAAGAAGATCGGCCCGATGGCCGTCTTGCCGAAGCGCTGCAGCAGGACCTTGGTGAAGCCCCCTTCGACCACGCCCTCGCCGTCGATGAGAATGCCGTTCGCCCTCAGCCTCTCGATCGGCTCGGCGTGGCTCGGCAGGCGCTTGTCGATGCGCGAGTAGTAGATCTCGTTCGGCGCCGGCATGAATTCGACGCCGCGCGCGATGAGCTTCTCGATGGACTCGTAAAGGTCGGTGGAGCCGAGCGCCACGTGCTGGATCCCCTCCCCCCGGTATTCCTGAAGGTATTCCTCGATCTGGCCGCTTTCCCCCGCATCCTCGTTGATGGGAATACGGATCTTGCCGTCGGGGCTCGTCATGGCGCGGGAATGGAGACCCGACATCTTGCCGGCGATGTCGAAATAGCGGATCTGGCGGAAATTGAAGAGCCGCTCGTAGAAGCCGGCCCATTCGGTCAACCGGCCGCGCACGACGTTGTGGGTGAGGTGATCGAGATAATAAAGACCGACGCCCTCGGGCTTCGGGTCCGGCTCGCCGAGCCACTCGAAATCCACATCGTAGATCGAGCCCTTGGCGCCATAGCGATCGACGAGGTAGATCTGCAATCCGCCGATGCCCTCGATGGCGGGGATTTCGAGCTCGTTCGGGCCGGCCTGTGTGCGCACGGGCTTGGCCCCGAGCGAGAGAGCCCTCTCATAGGCGTGTTTCGCATCCACGACGCGAAACGCCATCGCGGGCGCCGAGGGGCCATGCTGTTTGGCGAATTGCTCCGCGAACGACCCCGGCTGCGCGTTCACGATGAAGTTGATGTCGCCCTGCCGGTAGAGCACGACATTCTTCGACCGATGCCTGGCCACCAGCGAAAAACCCATCGTTCGGAAAAGCCGGTCGAGGGCCTGCGGATCAGGATGGCAGAACTCGACGAATTCGAAGCCGTCCGTGCCCATCGGATTTTCGTCCGAGATGGCAGGCGGCGGCGCATCGTGCGGAAAGGGGCCCATGGCTTGTCTCCTTCTGGCATTCGGCAAAGAGGCCGAGGGTTGATTGCAAACTAAGCGCCGGGCGGGCGCGTTTCAGCCTTGCGATCGGGTCAAGTCTCGGCGGCGTCCGGCTGCCTCGCGGGCGCCGCCTTCTCGAAAGCAGGGAGCTTCGAACAAGCCACGTCGACACCCGAAATTTTGGGGTAGTCGGCGAGGGAAATATCGAAGCGACGGGCATTGAACACCTGCGGGACGAGATAGATGTCCGCGAGCGTCGGCCGCGGGCCGAAAGCGAAAGGCCCGGGCTCGATCATCGTCTCGATCGCGTCGAAGCCGGTTCTGATCCAGTGGCCATACCAGGCATCGCGCGCGGCCTGGTCCTGCCCCAGTTGGTTCTTGAGGTAAGAGAGCACGCCGGAATTGTTGAGGGGGTGGATGTCGCAGCCGATGAGGCTTGCCACCGCCCGCACCTTCGCGCGCTGCACCGCCCCGAGGGGCAGCAAGGGCGGATCGGGATAGGCCTCGTCGAGATATTCGAGGATCGCGGGCGACTGGGTCAGCACGGTGGCGCCGATGTCGAGGGCAGGCACCCGGTGCTGCGGATTGACCTCACCGTAGGCGGCGAGCCGTTGTTCTCCCTTCAGCAGGTTCACAGCCACGGATTCGTACGCCACCCCTTTAAGGTTGAGGGCGATCCTCACGCGATAGGCGGCCGAGGAGCGAAAGTAGGTGTAGAGCCTCATGGTCAGGCCTCCACGTCCGGCGCCATGATGCGCGCGTGTTCCGTCAGCTTGTCCATGAGACAAGAGAGAAGCGCCTGCTCCTCCCGGCTCAGGACAGACATGAGTTGCTGTTCGAATGCCAGCGCCTGCGGCGCCAGCGCCGCGTAGATGGCGCGTCCCTGCGGGGTGAGAGCGAGCAGTTCCTCGCGGCGATCCTGCTGGTTCGCCCGCCGCACCACGAGACCGCGCTCTTCGAGGATGGAGACCGCGCGCGAGATGGTCGATTTGTGCATGACACCGTGCGCCGCGATATCGCGGGCGGTGCGCACATCGTACTGACCGAGGGTCGCGACGACGCGCCAGGCGGGAATCGAAAGACCGAAACGCTCGGCGTAAATCTGCGCCAGCGCGTTCGAGCTGAGGCTCGCCAGAACGTTCAACCGATAGGGAAGAAAGCGTTCGAGGACGACAAGCGCCTCTAACTCATCCTTGCGGGCCACAGACCGGAATGCCATCGTCATAAAACCGTTGCTCGTGCAACCAATAAGCGATATTCGTTGCAGTGGCAACCATTTTCGCCTGCGCGTCGGGCGTCTGCATGCCGAGGGAGATGACGATGAACGTTCAGAGCGTCTCGGATTTTCAAGCGCGCGATCAGCGAGCCAGTGCCATCGTGCCGGGTTACATGTCGGGCTTCGGCAACAGTTTCGAAACGGAAGCGCTAGAAGGCGCGTTACCGATCGGACGGAATTCGCCTCAGAAGCTCAATTACGGGCTCTACGCCGAACAGCTTTCCGGCTCGCCCTTCACCGCGCCGCAGGCCACCAATCAGCGCTCCTGGCTCTATCGCATTCGTCCGAGCGTCAAGCATTCGGGCCGCTATGTGAAGGTCGACAAGGGCCTGATGCGGACCGCGCCGACGCGCGAGGACACGGACCTTCCGATCGGCCAGTTGCGCTGGGACCCAACGCCGTTCCCGGATGGCGACGTCACGTTTCTCGCAGGCCTGCGCACCATCACGACGGCGGGGGATTCCGACACGCAGGTGGGTATGGCGGCGCATGTGCTCGTGATCACGGCCTCCATGACGAATGCGTATTTCTTCAACGCCGATGGCGAATATCTCATCGTCGCCCAGGAGAACGCGCTTCGCTTCCGCACCGAGTTCGGCATCATCGATATCGAACCGGGCGAGATCTGCGTCATTCCGCGCGGCGTGATCTTTTGCGTCGAATTGATCAACGGCCCGGCGCGCGCCTTCGTGTGCGAGAATTACGGCGGCGCCTTCACCCTACCGGATCGTGGCCCCATCGGCGCCAATTGCCTTGCCAATGCACGCGACTTTCTCACTCCCGTCGCGGCCTACGAGGACAAGCAG
>NZ_JBFUHH010000117.1:0-11587 GCF_056402495.1 Microvirga sp. P4_A5
GTATTTTGGCGATCCGAACATCCTGATCAGCAGCTACGTCACCGACGAAAGCCGGATCATGTTCCGTCGGAATATCAAAGAGCGGGTAGAGACAATTGCTCCATTCCTCCGTCTCGACCGCAACCCCTATCTTGTAGTCAGCGATGGCCGCCTTTTCTGGGTGCAGGATGCGTATACGACGAGCGACTACTTTCCATACGCCAGCGCCTATGACCGAGGCGCCGGGCTCAATTACATTCGCAATTCCGTCAAGGTGATCATTGACGCCTATAATGGGTCTGTCGACTTGTACCTGACGGATCCCTCAGATCCGATTGCCGCAACCTATCAACGCATCTTCCCGCGCCTGTTCAAAGCCTTCGCGGCCATGCCGCAGGACTTGCAGAAGCATATGCGATACCCGGAGGATCTCTTCCTTATCCAAGCGCACACATACGAAGCCTATCACATGGAAGCCCCGGAAGTGTTTTATAATCGGGAAGATCTCTGGCAGTTTCCCCGCCAACCATCGGAGGGCGGCACTGCGATGATGACGCCCTATTACATGATCATGCGCCTGCCGGGCGAGAGGGAGGCCGAGAATATCCTGATGCTGCCGATGGTGCCGAGCCAGCGGGAGAACATGATCGCTTGGTTGGCAGCCCGGTGCGATCCGCCTCATTACGGCGAGTTGATCGTCTACGAGTTTCCCAAAGACAAGCTCGTTTACGGCCCGTTCCAGATTGAGGCTCGCATCAACCAGAATACAGCCATATCGCAGCAACTCTCGCTGTGGAACCAACTAGGCTCGCGGGTCATCCGCGGGAACCTTCACGTCATTCCGGTTGAGAACTCGATCCTATACGTATCCCCATTGTATTTGCGCGCCGCAACAGGACAAATACCGGAACTCAAGCGGGTGATCGCCGCCTATGGCGACCACGTCGTTATGGAGGAGACGCTCACGCACGCGCTGGCGGCAATCTTCGCCGAGCCTTCTGCCCAGGCCTCACAGCGTGCGGCGGCGCTCCCCCAACACACGGTCATTCACCCCGAGGCTGAGCGAGCCCGGGAGGCGCTCATCCATTACAAACAGGCGATGGAGAGGCTGAAGGCAGGAGACTGGCAGGGTTTTGGGGCGGAGCTGGAAGAGCTGCGATTGGCGCTTGAGCGCTCCAGCAAGGCCCCAGACGATCGCTAGACCGTCGACGGTACCCACTTGCCCGGCAGGCACGGTCCGCCTCGTGGTTGGTCAACATGCAGGGTCTGAGAAAGATGAGGGCGGCCTTCACCCACCCCGCTGTTCGTCTCTCATTGACCCGGTGCGGACGTTGCGCTTCGCCTGTTGCGGGCGCCTGATACGATCCGTCGAATATGGATTACGGCTTCATCCAACCCACCAGTCGCCTGTCTCTCGTTCGGGCACTGGACGGGTGCCCTGGACGTTGATGGATCATGACGAACTCACTCAAGCTCATTCCGGCCCAGCCCACCAGCAGCCCCGGTGTCGTCGCCTCGGCGGCGTATGCCGATGGTCGCCGCGTGGCCGATATCCCCATCTACGAGACAGGGGATTGGTCGCGCAAGCCGGGGCACGTGGTCTGGATCGGCCTGCACGAGCCCAGCCTCGACCTTTTGAGGAAGGTGCAGGTCCAGTTCGGCTTGCATGAGCTTGYTATCGAGGACGCCCTAGACCGACGTGCGCTGCGCCCGACGCAAGGGAGTCGAGGCGATCCGGTCGGCAAAGGCCATCAGGCTCTCGGAGTTGTCGAGGACCGTCCTGGGGACGATCACCTTTTGGTCCGCTGATCCGGCCCATTCCATGTAGGTGACGCCGATCCGGCCCAGCATGCCCTGGCGGATCGCGTCGTGGACGAGCGGGGAGCGGAAGGCCTCGGCAAAGCCCTCGCGCTGCAACTCCTGCTCGTCCGTGTCCATCGAGTAGGAGATGTCGACAGCGCCTTCAGCAATCTCGAGCTTCGATCCGGAGCGGACCGAAGGCTCGCTTCGACCGCGCTGATGGCCTTCCGGGCAGAACGCACCGGACGCCGTTCTCGTGTCGGTCGACATCGGTCTTTATACCGCCTTTATTTTTGGGACCGCACTTCCCAATCGAGATTTGATCTCTATCAGCCGTAGCATCAGCACTCACTTTAGGGTGTTGTCATGTACGACCTTGTCTATCTCCTTACCGGCTTGGGGTTCTTCGCGCTCATGGCGCTGTATGCTCGCGCGGCCGAGCGGCTTTGAGGGAGGCTCATCCGTGCCCCTCGATCTTCTTCTCGGCGGCGTCGTAGCCTTGGGCCTCGGCGGCTACCTCGTCCTGGCGCTGCTCAAGCCAGAACGTTTCTAGGAGGCCAACCCCATGACACTCAACGGCTGGCTCCAGATCGCTGTCATTCTCGCAACCGTCCTGCTGGCGGCGGTGCCATTCGGCGCCTTCATGGCCAAGGTCTATGCCGGCAAGCCCACCTTCCTCTCGCCCGTGCTCGGCCCCGTCGAGCGCTGCTTATACGCCCTGGCTGGCGTTGACCCAACTTGGGAGCAGGGCTGGCGGGTCTATGCGCTTTCCATGCTCGTGTTCAATGCGGCAGGGTTCACGTTGCTCTACGCGCTCCTGAGGCTGCAAGGTTTCCTACCCTTCAACCCGCAGGGCTTCGGCGCTCTCTCGCCGGATCTCGCCTTCAATACCGCCGTCTCGTTCGTCACCAACACGAACTGGCAGTCTTATGGCGGCGAGACCACCATGAGCCACTTCTCGCAGATGGCGGGACTGACGGTGCAGAACTTCCTCTCCGCCGCCACGGGGCTTGCTCTGGCTGTAGCGTTGGTGCGGGGCTTCGCCCGCTCCAAGGCGGGGACGGTCGGCAACTTCTGGGCCGACATGACCCGCTCGACCCTCTACCTCCTCCTGCCTCTGTCCCTTATCACGGCCATCCTGCTTGTGGCGCTCGGAATGCCGCAGACGATGCTTGCCTCGGTGGACGCCACGACACTCGAAGGCGCGAAGCAGACCATTGCCCTTGGGCCTGTCGCAAGCCAGATAGCGATCAAGCAGCTCGGCACCAATGGCGGCGGTTTCTTCAACGTGAACGCTGCTCACCCCTTCGAGAACCCCACGGCGCTCGCGAATGTCCTTCAGGTCTGGCAGATGCTGGTGATTTCCGTCGCCGTGGTCTTCGCGTTCGGTCGTCTCATCGGGGACAACCGGCAGGCGCGAGCTCTGATCTGGGTCATGGGCGTCCTGCTCATAGCGAGCATTGCCCTCACCTATGCGGCGGAAGCGGCCGGAACACCGATGCTGCACGCCGCGGGCGTCAACCCGGCCGACGGGAACATGGAAGGCAAGGAGGTCCGCTTCGGGCTTGTCCTGTCGGCCCTCTGGGCCGCCGTCACGACGGGTCTGTCCTGCGGGGCGGTGAACGCCATGCACGCGAGCTTCACGCCCATTGGCGGCCTAATCCCGATGTTCCTGATCCAGCTCGGCGAGATCCTGCCGGGCGGCGTCGGGTCCGGGCTCTACGGCATCCTCCTCATGGCGATCATCGCCGTCTTCGTGGCGGGTCTCATGGTGGGCCGCACGCCGGAATACCTCGGTAAGAAGATCGAGGCGAAGGAGGTCAAGATGGCGATGCTCGCCGTCCTGATCCTGCCGACCGCGATCCTCGGTTTCTCGGCCGTCGCCGCGGTGATCCCCCAGGGCCTGGCCGGATTGCTCAACGCCGGCCCGCGTGGCCTGTCAGAGATCCTCTACGCCTACTCGTCGGCGGCCGGGAACAACGGCTCCGCCTTCGCCGGGCTGACCGCCAACTCGCCCTGGTACAACACGACCCTTGGGCTCGCGATGCTGCTCGGTCGCTTCGCCTACATCGTGCCGATGCTCGCCATCGCGGGCTCGCTGGCGGCGAAGACACGGCTCGAAGCGTCGACAGGCACGTTCCCGACCCATGGGCCGCTGTTCGTCGGCCTCCTGACCGGCGTGATCCTGATCCTCGGCGGCCTCCAGTTCTTCCCGGCGCTCGCCCTCGGCCCCATAGCCGAGCAGGTGCTGATGCTGGCCGGCAAAACCTTCTGACGGGTGCTCCATGAGCAAACACATTCAACCAACCATCTCGATGTTCGACGGAGCGATCCTGCGCCAGGCGGTCCTCGACGCCCTCAGGAAGCTCAATCCCGGCGATCTTATCCGCAACCCGGTCATCTTCGTGACTGAGGTGGTGGCCCTTCTGGTGACTGTTCTGTTCGTCCGTGACGTCGTGACAGGCGCCTCCGCGTTCTTCACCGGGCAGATCGCGGCCTGGCTCTGGTTCACGGTGATCTTCGCGAACTTTGCCGAGGCCGTGGCCGAAGGGCGGGGCCGGGCACAGGCCGACACCCTGCGCCAGGCGCGCACCCAGACCGTCGCCAAGCGGCTGTACGATCCGGAGCGCAAGGAACTGCACGCGAATGTCTCGGCGCTCGATCTCGACATCGGCAATCTCGTGCTCGTCGAGGCCGGCGACCTGATCCCGGGCGACGGCGAGGTGGTGGAAGGCATCGCCTCGGTCAACGAGGCAGCGATCACGGGCGAGTCTGCTCCCGTCATTCGCGAGTCGGGGGGCGACCGCTCCGCCGTCACGGGCGGCACGACGGTGATCTCGGACTGGCTGGTCGTGCGGATCACAGCCGCGCCCGGCTCTTCGTTCCTAGATCGGATGATCGCCCTCGTCGAAGGGGCCGAACGGCAGAAGACGCCAAACGAGATAGCCCTCAACGTCCTGCTGGCGGGCATGACCATCGTGTTCCTGATCGCCGTGGTGACGCTGTCCGGGCTGGGGCGCTACTCGGGAGCCGACGTCCCGGTTCCGGTGCTCGTAGCGCTTCTCGTGACGCTGATCCCCACCACCATCGGCGGCCTGCTCTCGGCTATCGGAATCGCCGGTATGGACCGGCTCATCCGCTACAATGTGCTGGCCATGTCCGGGCGGGCGGTCGAGGCGGCAGGCGACGTGAATACGCTGCTCCTCGACAAGACGGGCACCATCACCTTCGGCAATCGAATGGCGTCCGAGATCATTCCGGTTGCAGGCGTTTCGGAGCGGGAGGCGGCGGAAGCCGCCCTCCTGGCAAGCCTAGCCGATGAGACTGCGGAAGGCCGCTCCATCGTCACGCTGGTTCAAGACAGGTATGGCGTAAAAGCCCCCGAGCAGTCGCCGGAGAATGCCCGCTTCATCGAGTTCTCCGCGATGACACGTCTCTCTGGCGTCGACGTCGGCAGCCGGTCCCTGCGCAAAGGAGCGGTTGATGCCGTGGTCCGCTTCGTACGCGACGCCAGCGGGCGAACCGTCATGGATCAAGGCTTCGCCGCCGCCGTGGACCGCATCGCCCGCTCGGGCGGAACTCCTCTCGGGCTGGCAGACGGAAACCGACTGCTGGGCGTCATCCACCTCAAGGACGTGGTCAAACCCGACATCAAGGAGCGCTTCGCCGAGCTGCGACGCATGGGCATCCGCACCGTTATGGTCACTGGCGACAATCCCGTGACAGCGGCGGCGATTGCGTCGGAGGCGGGCGTCGACGACTTCATCGCCGAGGCGACCCCGCAGGACAAGCTCGATTACATCCGGCGCGCGCAGACGGAAGGACGTCTCGTGGCCATGTGCGGCGACGGCACGAACGACGCTCCGGCACTGGCGCAGGCGGATGTGGGCGTCGCGATGCAGTCCGGCACGCAGGCTGCCCGCGAGGCCGGCAACATGATTGACCTCGACTCCAACCCGACCAAGCTCATTGAGGTCGTCGGCATCGGCAAGCAGCTCCTGATGACGCGCGGGTCGCTGACCATGTTCTCCATCGCCAACGACGTGGCCAAGTACTTCGCGATCATCCCGGCGCTGTTCGTAGCAGCCATTCCCGAGCTCGGCGCGCTCAACGTCATGGGCCTGTCGACGCCGCAGAGCGCCATTTTATCCGCAGTGATCTTTAACGCGCTGATCATCATCGCCCTGATCCCGCTGGCCCTGCGCGGTATTTCTTACCGTCCCCTGGGCGCGGCAACCCTGCTGCGGCGTAACCTCCTAGTCTACGGCCT
This sequence comes from Microvirga sp. P4_A5, assembly GCF_056402495.1. Taxonomy (NCBI): domain Bacteria; kingdom Pseudomonadati; phylum Pseudomonadota; class Alphaproteobacteria; order Hyphomicrobiales; family Methylobacteriaceae; genus Microvirga; species Microvirga sp. P4_A5. The sequence goes on from NZ_JBFUHH010000117.1 coordinate 6,050, forward strand.
CGGCGGGCTCGTCGTGCCCTTTATCGGCATCAAGATGATCGACCTCGCCGTCACGGCGTTTGGCTGGGCCTGAAAGGAAGCTGACATGTCCCATCTTCGTCCGGCGCTCGTTCTGCTCGTGCTGTTCACAGCCCTGACCGGGATCGCCTATCCCTTTGCCGTCACGGGCATCGGACAGCTCGTCTTCCCCGCCCAGGCCAATGGCAGCCTGGTCGTGCAGGATGGCCGCGTCGTCGGCTCCGAGCTAATCGGGCAGGCGTTCACGTCCGACCGCTATCTCTGGCCGCGCCCGTCGGCCACGAGCGCCGCCGATCCGACAGACCTAACGAAGACCGTGGATGCGCCCTACAACGCGGCGGCCTCGACCGGCTCCAATCTCGGGCCGACCTCCGCGAAGCTGGCGGATCGCCTGAAAGCGTCGTCCGAGGCCTGGCGCAAGGCGGGGTTGGCGCAGCCAATTCCGGGCGATGCCGTCACCACCTCCGGCAGCGGCCTCGACCCGCACATTTCCCCGGCCTTTGCTTTGGCGCAGGCCCCCCGGATCGCCGCGGCCCGCAACCTCCCGGTGGCTCGAATTCGGCAGGCGATCGAGGCCTCGACCGAAGGGCGAACCTTGGGGATCTTCGGGGGACCCCGTGTCAGCGTCCTGCGGGTCAACCGGGCCCTCGACGCGCTTTTTTCCCAACGAGGGCGTGATGTATCCTGAGACAATGGAGGCATAAGCCCTCATGGCCCTGACCGAGATGCCTCGTGCCTCGCCTGATGCGCTGCTCACCCTGGCAAACCGCGAGCGACACGGCCGCCTCAAGATCTTTCTTGGGGCGGCGCCCGGCGTGGGAAAGACCTACGCCATGCTCCAGGCCGCCCGGACGGCACGTGAGGAAGGCATGGACGTCATCATCGGCCTCATCGAAACCCACGGGCGCCAGGAAACCGAGGAACTGCTCCAGGGCTTGGAGATCATGCCCCGTCTTTCCGTTCCGTACCGGGGGCGGATGGTGCAGGAGTTCGATCTTGACGCCGCTTTGAAACGCCATCCCGAACTGATCCTGGTTGATGAATACGCCCATACGAATGCTCCCGGCAGCCGCCATCCGAAGCGATGGCAGGATATCGAGGAGTTGCTGGCAGCGGGAATTGACGTCTTGACGACGCTGAACATTCAGCATCTTGAAAGTCTCAATGATGTCGTCCAGCGCATCACGCGGGTCCGGGTGCGCGAGACGGTGCCCGATGCCATCTTCGATGAGGCGAATGAGCTGGTCCTTGTCGACCTGCCACCGGACGAACTCCTCAAGCGGCTGGCCGAAGGCAAGGTCTATGTTCAGGACACGGCGGCACGCGCCGTCGACAACTTCTTTCGCCCCAACAACCTTGTGGCGTTGCGCGAAATGGCGCTGCGCCGCGCCGCCGAGCGCATCGACAGCRACCTGCTCGAGCGGATGCAGGGCGGCGGCGTCGAAGGGCCGTGGGCGGCAGGCGAACGCATCCTGGTCTGTGTCGGCGCCGACGAGATCTCCCCGGCGGTCGTGCGGCACGCCAAGCGTCTGGCGGAGGCAATAGGCGCGCCTTGGCTGGCCGTGACCGTGGAGCGCCCGGCCGAGAGCCTTGGACCCGAGCCGCGCCGGCGCATCGACAAGGCGCTCCAGCTCGCCACTCGGCTCGGCGCTGACGAGACCAAGACGCTAGTGGCCGGCGACATGGTCCAGGAGCTTCTGCGGTTTGCCCGGTTTGAGAACGTCACTCAGATCGTGGTAGGACGATCCCGGGGCGGCTGGTGGTCCGAGCTCGTCGGGCGCTCGCTGCCGCACCAGCTGGTTCATTACGCCGAGGACATCGCCATTCACGTCGTGACCGCCAAGGACGGGCAGACCCGGAAGGCGCGCTGGCGGGACCGACTGCCGCCGATAAAGCTTGATCAGCGATGGACGCCCTTCCTGTGGTCGGCGTTCGCCGTTGCCGGAGCGATCGCGGTCGGACAGACCATGGCATCCGTCGTATCGCTGCCGAATGTCTCGATGATCTTCCTGGTGGCGGTGCTATTCGCCGCCGTCCGGTTCGGGATCTGGCCTGCCGTCGTCAGCTCGATCCTGTCGTTCCTCGGCTACAATTTCTTCTTCATCGATCCGGTCTACACCTTCACGGTCGCCCGCCCGCACGAGTTGCTGGCCCTGTTCATCTTCCTTGGCACGGCCGTGCTGACCTCTGCCCTCGCTGGGCGGGCGCGCGAACAGGCGGCAGCGGCCGTCAGCCGGGCGCGGGCGACGCGGCGTCTCTACGAGTTCACCCGCCGGCTCTCCAGCTTCCCCAATGCGAACGCGGTCGCGGAGGGGGCTGCTGTCGAACTGGGTGGATATCTCAACCGGCCCGCGGCGATCCTCCTGCCCCAAGGCGACACCCTTGAGCTGGCCGCCTCCTGGCCACCGGAGGACGAACTCGATACGGCCTCTGCCTCGGCGGCCCGCTGGGCCTACGAGAAGGATGAAGCTGCTGGTGCCGGGACGGACACGCTGCCGTCGGCGCGCTGGCTCTTCCTGCCATTGCGTTCCTCCCATGGCCGGGTCGGCGTGATGGGCGTCGCTCTCGACGGATCCGCCCTCGATCCCGAAATCCGCACTCTGGCCGAGACAGTGGCGGAGCTGACGGCGGCCGCCCTGGAGCGGGCGCGACTGACGCGGGAGATCGTGGCGGCCAACACGGCCGCCGAGTCGGAACGGGTGCGCAACACGCTGCTGGCGTCGATCAGCCACGATTTCCGGACGCCTCTCGCGTCGATTCTCGGCGCTGCAACCAGCCTGATCGACTACGGGCCGAAGCTTACCGAGCTTGCCCGGCAGGATCTGCTGGGCCAGGTGAAGGACGAGGCGGAGCACCTCGACCGGATGGTCCGCAACCTGCTGGCGATGACCCGCGTGGAGGCCGGCRCCCTGGAGATCCGCCGCGATTGGGTCGACGTACGGGAGGCGTTCGACCGCGTTGTGGCTCTCGCCAAGAGACGAGGCGCAACGCAAGCCTTCCGGCTCGATGTCGACCCCGAGCTGTCTTTCGTTTGGGCCGATCCCTCCCTGCTCGATCAGGCACTCGCAAACATCGTCGGCAATGCCGTCCGCTATGCGGGAGCGGATGCGCAGGTGGACCTCGCGGCTCGACAGAATGGTGGATACGTCGTGCTGTCGGTCACTGACAATGGCCCGGGTATTTCGCCCGCGCTGCTTCCGAAAGTCTTCGAAAAATTCGCGCGAGGCCGCGCGCGAAACGGAGACGGGGGCGAAGGAACGGGGCTTGGRCTTGCGATCGCCAAGGGCATCGTCGAGGCGCATGGCGGCTCGATTGCCGCCGAGAGTCCTGTGGATGATGGCCATGGCGCTCGAGTCGTGATCCGGTTGCCCCTCGAGGAGAAGCGACCATGACCAATCCGACGCGGGTGCTCATCATCGACGACGAGCCGGCGATCCACCGCTTCCTCAAGCCGGCCCTCGAGGTGAACGACTACGAGACCATCAGTGCCGGCACAGCCGCCGAGGGCCTGAAGCGCATCGCCTCGGATGCGCCGGACGTGGTGGTGCTCGACCTCGGCTTGCCGGACCTGGACGGCAAGGACGTGATCACCCGGGTACGCGAATGGTCGGACGTGCCGATCATCGTGCTCTCGGCCCGCGACCGCGAGGCCGAGAAGATTGCCGCCCTCGATCTCGGGGCGGACGACTTCGTCAACAAGCCGTTCGGGACGGGCGAGCTCATGGCCCGCCTGCGCACCGCCTTGCGCCACCGCATGCAGCGCAAGGGCGAGACGCCGGTCGTCAGCGTCGGAGGATTGGAAATTGACATTCCCCGGCGCCGGGTGACGTTGCAAGGGGGCGAGGTGGTTCTCAGTCCGAAAGAGTTTGACCTTCTCGCCTTCCTGGCGGGGCACGCGGGCAAGGTGGTGACGCACAAGCAGATCCTCACTGCCGTCTGGGGCGCGGCCCATGAGAGCGACACCCAGTACCTGCGCGTCTACGTCGGCCAGCTCCGGCAGAAGATCGAGCCGAACCCATCGGACCCGCGCTTTATCCTCACCGAGCCGGGCATCGGCTACCGACTGCTGGATACGGTTTAGCTCCGTTCGAGCGGCATCTTTATGCGGCCTTTATATCGGGCCCCTCACTTCCCAATCGATTTTTTATGTGACCCTGGCCATGTCTTCTGCAAGTGGTTGGGCTGGATCGCCGTCCTTGAAGCGCGGTTGTTGGCCTGACTTGTTCGGACAACCGAGATGTGGCTGAAGCAAAATCCGGAGCGAGACCTCCGCTCCCTCCTGTCCCGGATCGGGACCGCCTCCCAACCCCAGGCCGGCCTCATCGCCGACGTATTGGATTCTGCTTGTCCCCGGCTCAAAGCGGCCATCCAGCCCAACGCTCTTGTGCAGCGCCTGTCCGAAGCCGAAGCTTGGGTCGACCTGGGCTTTTGGCTGATCGGCTGGGAGCTGCCCGACTGGACGATCCATCGGCTGTCCTGCGATGACAGCCGCTGGAACTGCGCGATCTGCGTCCGCGGGCTGGCGAGCAACTGGGTGGAAGACGTTGCCGAATTCCAGCACGACAACCCGGCCCTCGCGATCCTCGGCGCCTTTGTCCAGGCCCAGGTCCAGAGGGCCCAAGGGCGCAGTCCAAGCAATGTCACGGTGTTCCGGCGATTGGAGAGGTCCGCAGCGGCCGCCAATGGCCGTGAGGTGGAGAGATAAATGACCGCAACGGCTTCAAGCCAGCCCCGTCCGGCGGAGYCGACGGCCCTGCCGGAAACGCCGCACCGATCCAGGTTCTGGCTCCTGACGCTCGGCACGCTCGGGGTCGTCTACGGCGATATCGGCACGAGCCCTCTCTACGCGTTGAAGGAATCGCTCTCGGCCGCGGCCGCAGGCGGCGCTGTCACCCGCGAGATGGTGTTCGGGATCGTGTCGCTGATCCTGTGGGCTCTGATCTTCATCGTCACGATCAAGTACGTGCTGTTCATCCTGCGCGCCGACAATAACGGCGAGGGCGGTACCCTGACCCTGATGGCGCTCGCGCAGAAGGCCATGGGCCACAACGTGCTCACCATCACCCTGCTGGGCATGGTCGGAGCCGCCCTGTTCTATGGCGACGCCATCATCACGCCGGCCATCTCGGTGCTCTCGGCGGTCGAGGGCCTGACAGTCGCCAGCCCCGCCTTCGAGCAATACGTCCTGCCTCTAAGCCTCGTGATCCTTGTCGGTCTGTTCGCGGTCCAGAGCCATGGCACGGCGCGGGTCGCGGCCTGGTTCGGCCCGATCACCGCCGTATGGTTCGTGCTCCTGGCGGTCGGCGGGCTCATTCATATCGCAGACGATCCCAGCATCCTGGCCGCGATCAGTCCAACTTACGGGATCGCGTTTCTGGCGACCCATGGCATGGCGGGACTGTTTGCCCTCGGGGCGGTGTTCCTGGCGGTGACGGGCGCCGAGGCGCTCTATGCCGATATGGGCCACTTTGGCCGGCGTCCGATCCAGACCGCCTGGCTGGGAATGGTCCTGCCATGTCT
>NZ_JBFUHH010000118.1:0-11570 GCF_056402495.1 Microvirga sp. P4_A5
CCCCCATCCTTTCCAGATAAAGCACGTGATCGACCCATGTCGGCGGGCTCGTCTTCCGGGTTGGCCAAGGATGCCACGGTTATATGAAGCAGCCCCTGGTCACCAAGCTTGGCCGCGTGAGCCGCGGCCGCCTTAAAATGCTTTGCTAACTTTTCCAGTTCGCTCGCGACGGCAGATGGTCGAAGCCGCGGGGGCGCCTCGAGATGGCGCTTGATCGACCGTGCGGTCTGCTCAACCAGCTCTACTGATCTCTCGCGAGAGACAGAAATCTTGCGACGGGCGAGATCACTCTCGAGCCATGCTATCAAGGTTGGATCGGCTTCGGTCATCATACAACGCTCACCATTTTGCAGCCCAGCGAGGTCGCACATTGAGAAAGCATCAATTCGAGATCAGGAGCTACAAGAACTAGGTCTTAACCAGATGCCGCAATGGACCGTTCCCTCCGAAGGCAAAGGTCACACGTTCGAAACGTGTCGGGTGCGCCACTTATCTCATTGAAAAATTTCGCTTCTTTCTAACTGGCCGCTCCATTCGAAGTGCGGTCAAGCGCGTGAATGGCCACCGGATAGCCACGGAATGCGATCTCGTGCCCTATATTGGAGCAACGACTCAATAAAATGCTCCGAAAAGCAACGGGTTGCGACGGGTTGCGACGAGGGCGACGGCTGAGAGGAAGTTGCGCTCCAGTCTATCATAGCGTGTGACAATGCAGTCGGTTGCGGACCACGAACAGCTCGCCGGGTGCCGCCCCGAAGATGGTCCGAGGGTCAACCCGGGAATCGGAGCAGGCGATGACCAGCGTCTTCGGGCGCTCGCCCTGTGCCGCCAGGGCCTCGTAACGGGCGCGTTCCCGCGGCCAGACCTGCTCGTGGAAACGGGGATAGCCTTCGATGAGAGGATCCATTGCGTGAGCCTTTCCTGGTTGGAGACCGGTCTGAATGCCGGGATGGTTAGGACGGGTTCTCCTGGCCCGATGCCTGCTTCGTGTGGTCTCCTCGCGTCTTCCACAGCGAGTAGACGATGCCGGCGGCAAGGATCGCGAAGGTGATGCCCAGCGACCAACTCGGCGGGAACTTGCCGCCGTCGAAGCCGGCGAGATCGGCGAGAAAGATCTTCGAGCCGATGAACACCAGCAGCACGCTCAGCGCATACTTCAGGTAGTGGAAGCGGTGCACCATGGCGGCGAGCGCGAAGTACAGCGCACGCAGGCCCAGGATGGCGAAGATGTTCGAGGTGTAGACGAGGAAGGGGTCGGTGGTGATGGCGAAGATCGCCGGCACCGAGTCCACCGCGAAGACCACGTCGACGATCTCGACCATCAGCAGGGCCAGCATCAGCGGCGTCATGTACCAGGCCGGCCGCCCGGTCCTGGGATCGAGGTGCCGGACCCAGAACCGCTCGCCATGGAGTTCGTCTGTGACGTTGAAGTGCCGGCGCACCCACCGGAGCACCGGCGAAGTACCCACGTCGTACTCCTGGTCGGCCAAGAGCCACATCTTGATGCCGGTAAAAACCAGGAAGGCAGCGAAGACGTAGAGCACCCAGGCGAACTCGCTGACGAGGGTCGCGCCCAACCCGATCATGATGCCGCGCAGCACGATGACGCCGAGGATGCCCCAGAACAGCACCCGGTGCTGGTACAGGCGCGGGATGGCGAAGTAGGAGAAGATCATCGCGATGATGAACACGTTGTCCATCGCGAGGCTCTTCTCGACCACGAAGCCGGTGACGTATTCCTTGCCGGCGGTCGGCCCCATGATCCACCAGACCCATCCGCCGAAGGCCAAGCCCAGTGCGATGTAGAAGGCCGAGAGCACGAGGCTCTCCCTGACCTCGATCTCATGCTGCTTGCGGTGCAGGACACCGAGGTCGAGCGCCAGCAGCACCGCCACGATGCCCAGGAAGCCAAGCCACATCCACAGCGGCTTGCCGAGCCAGTCGAAGAACAGAAACTCCACGGTAACCCTCCCTCAAACGGAAAAGGCGGCTGACCGGAACTGTGGGGCTCCGGCCAAGCGGATGGGTCAGGTCGTCTGGGGGTGGGGCTTGGCCGCGCCCCGGGCGGCGATGCGGTCCTTGAGCGCCAGCTTGATCTTCCTCAGCCGAACGACCTCGACCCCGTTGGGCAAACGGGACTTGAGCTCGCGGACAAGATGAAGATCCGCCTTCGCATGAAGGCTCTTGAGGCGTTGGATCGGACGGGTCTGCATAGGGCTCTCCTCTGGTGAGTTGATCTCACGAGAGCACTCGCAGCCGTGGCGATGGAAGACAGGACCCTGGCACCGAGCGCGCTCGGTGCGGTCCGACATCACGATCGGTTTGGCCAATCGTCAGAGGGGCCCGGTCCGCACGGGTTCGAGAGTGGGAAGCGGAAGGTCAGGCCGCAAGAGGGGGAGCGCCGAATTTTTCGTGGGTCAGGCCTCGACAATCCTTCCGACGGGCAGCGGCCGGACGTCCCGTCCCGAAGCCGGCATCGACGGCATGAACGTCGACGTCATGCCTGAATGACGATGGCCGTACGGCTACTTCCTTGTGCTGGCGGTCAGGTGCGGCCGTCTGCGGCGGGCTCTACGGGCGCTTCCGCACGAAGCGGCGGTGTCAGCACCCACAGGTGGGAAATCAGTTTCCCGACCGCTGCCGACGCCGGAGTTCCCCGGCCAAGCAGTTGGCCCGCTCTTCCGCCTGGGCCGGCTGTACAAGCGACGGGACCTGAGATCTGTCGGCGATCTCGCGAATAACCTTCATCCGGATGGCTTGAGCAAACTGCGCTTTCTCCCGCACCGGGATCATGAAGGCCCCCGGTCCGCCAATCACGCAATCGCGGAAGTAGAGATCGAGGTTCTCGATGTCCCACAGGCCGTCGGGCCGCTTCAGCATGATCGGCAGCCCGTTGATGGTGATCCCCTGCGCCACCGCCCCGTCCCGGGCCGCGGTCACGATGCGGCCCTGGTTGTTGGCCCCATCTCCCGAGATATCGATCACCTGCCGCACCGGTGTAACGCCGCTCTCGCGAAGCTGCCGGAGGCTAAAATCGATGGCGCCTGAGACGGACGTGTAGCCGAAGCGCTGGATCGGCATCTGAGCCAGACGGGCCGCGAAGGCCTGCCCGTCTGCCGGGTGCTCGATCACCGTCCAGGGCACCACGACCTGCCGGTACCCGGATCCAGCCCATTCCACGTACGTCACCGCAATGCGCCCCAGCATGCCCCTGCCGATGGCCTCGTGTACCTCAGGCGAGCGGAAGCCTCGACGAACCCTTCCCGCTGGAGTTCCTGCTCGTCCGGCTCCATCGACAGCGAAACGTCGACAGCCAGCACCAACGCCAGATCGACCTCGGTCTGGGCCTGGGCGCTCCCTGATCCCGTGAGCACCAGCCCCGCGGCCAGCAGGGAGGCGAGGCTACGTGCGATGCCGATCATTCTAAGCTCCCGTTCAGGCAGGACGTCCCACACCTTGAAACTAGAGCATTCGGACGGTCGGGCGATCCTAGGCCACGCCCCGGCGGAGGAGGCGGACATGGCAACACGACGGCTTCGCCTGGCGTTGGCAGCACCGCCATTGCCTGCGGCGGCAGGCTGCGGCGCGGGAGAGCGCGGCCAGGCATCTGATCGGCTTGGCGGACATCCTGACGGTCGCGGGCCGAGCGGAGCCCGCGCGGTGCCTGCTGAGGATCGCGCTCCGCTTCAGGGTCAAGGCGATCTGCCTGACGGCCAGGGCCGAGGCCCTGAACTGGCGTGCAGGAGGAGTTGACCACCCCGGTTTTCCTCCTTGACCGAAGTGCACGGGTGCAAGAGCCATGGTGCTGGCCAGCCGCGCGTGGTCGGCGGGCGAAAGACGTCAGGCTCAGGATCCACCGGGTGGGGCGAAGAAGCAGAGGATCATCTTGCCGGGGGACTCGCAGATGTGAAAGTGCTGGTCCGGGGACAGCCTCGCGATGCCCCGCGCGATGACGCGGCCGTCCCATAGCCTCCAGCCTTCGCGGAGTTCCGTCACGGTCTCGCCGCTCTCCTCCAGCAGCGGGCGGCAATCCCTGTCGCTGCAACACGAGACCGGGTACCAGTCATGGGCGAACGCGGGCGCCGCACCTTCGTTCTGCGGGCCACGGCCGCAGCGATCGCGGCTTACGGAATTCACAGTCTGAATGTCCTGGATATCGGGTCAAAGCTGTTCATGCGGATGACATTTGAATTCTGGGACTTCGAGACTTCGGCGCCCGCCTTCTTCCTGCATCACGTGGCGATCGTGGGACTGTGCGCCCTGCTTTCGCACTGCCTCGCCAAGTTGCTTCCCAAGGCATAGCCGAACCTCGGTGCGGGACCGGGAACTTCTCTTAATGGCACGAGGCGGACCTGAGCGACCTCCGTACAATCGCCAGCGGATCTCTGCGCTTGCACAAAGGGTCTGACGATAGCCTTGACGCTTGGAAAGGAGCAATATCACCGCGGGATGGAAGCTACGGCCTTGCATCCGAGAGATGTCGGGTCTTGTTCGTCCCCGAAACCCGCAGGAGATCCTCATGAGAATGATGGCAGCAGCGCTCTGCGTGTTGGCGATGACGGCGACCGCCCATGCGGCAATCAAGGAGGAGGCGGTCACCTACCAGGACGGCACGGCCACCATGAAGGGCTTCATCGTCTACGACGATGCGGTTCAGGGCAAGCGTCCCGGCATCATCATGGTGCACGAGTGGTGGGGCGTCACCAAGCATGTGCACAACGAGGCGCTGAAGTTCGCGCAGCAGGGCTACACCGCCTTCATCGCCGACATGTATGGCGACGGCAAGATCGCTGACAATCCCAATGACGCCGGCGCACTCGCGACTCTCGTCATGAACGACCCAAAGGTGATGGAAGCCCGCTTCAATGCCGCGCAGGCCCAACTCTCTAAGCATCCCTCGGTCAACCCGACTCRCATCGGCGCCGTCGGCTACTGCTTCGGCGGCGCCGTTGTGCTGAACATGGCCCGCGCCGGTGCCGATCTCGCTGCGGTCGCGGGCTTCCACGCCACGCTTGGCCTCAACACTCCTGCACCGGCGCCCGGCGCGGTCAAGGCGAAGATCCTCGTCCTGAATGGCGCCGACGATCCGTTCGTGAAGCGCGAGGAATATGAGGCGCTCAAGAAGGACTTTGACGCAGCGAAAGCAGAGTACCGGATCATTGAGTACCCGGGTGCGGTGCACGCTTTCACCAACCCCGAGGCCACAGAGCTCGGTCAGAAGTTCAACCTGCCGCTCCGGTATGACGCGCAGGTGGAGCGCGAGGCGACGGCTGAGGCGTTGAAGTTCTTCAGCGCGAGCCTTCATAAGTAGCGCATCGACAAGCGCCGCAGCGTGAACCAACGCTACGGCGCAAGGCCACATGCGTGGTTCGAACTCCCACATTTGCGCGGTGAGCGGACATTTATACGGCTGCGCTTAGAGACTGCCTTTGACCCGCTGCGGACGTCCGCCGAACTGGGCATTGGCGTCCAACTCAGCGACCTCCGTCATCAAGGCACGGCTTAGTGACGGGCGCGTCCTGTCGGATGACGAGACGATCCTTAATTCCAAGCCAGGGGGAGGTTGATATGACAACACGACGGCTTCGCTTCGCCCTTTGGCAACACCGCCGTTCCCTGAGACGGCAGTCTCTCGCTCGGGAGCGCGTTGCAGTGCATCTGATCGATTTGGCGAGCACCTTGGTGGCAGTGGGACGGCCGGCGTCGGCGCGGCGTCTGGTCGGGATTGCCTTGCGATTCAGGGTGAAGGCGATCTGCCTGAACGCCCAGGCCGACGCCGCCCACTGGCGCACGGGCCTGCTCGTCAAAGGCGATCCCTGCACCTGAGGGGCGTGGACATCATCGCCGCGTCGATAATCTGCCTCTGAGCCGGGCTCGCCAACGGCTCCTAATTGCCGAACCGGTCTCTCCACCCGGCCTCGCCCGCAAGGCAATTCGCCCGCCCTGCCACATCACCTTGTGCCGGCCTGATCAGGGATTCCCCGACGGGCTGCACCCCGGAGACCTCCAGCAGGATCTTGGCCTTGATCGCCAGTTGGAACTGCGACCTCTCACGGGCCGGCACCATGAAGGCGCCCGGGCCGCCGATGACGCAGTCGCGGAAGTAGAGGTCGAGGTCCGGATCGTCGAGGGCGCCGGGCTTCTTCAGCATGATCGGCAGGCCGTTGATCGTGATCCCCTTGGCAACGGCCGCATCGCGGGCCTGGGGGGCCGGACGGCCCTGGTTGTTGGCGCCGTCGCCGGACACGTCGATCACCTTGCGGGTGGCCTCCAGGCCACTGCTGCCGAACAGATTCGCGGCTGCGTCGATGGCTCCGGAAACCGATGTGCGTTGCGCCCGCCGCAAAGGGGTCGAGGCGATCCGTTCGGCAAAAGCCATCAGGCTCTCGGAGTTGTCGAGGATCGTCCAGGGGATGATCACCTGCTGTTCGTAGGCTCCAGCCCATTCCATGTAGATGACGCCGATCCGGCCCATCATCCCATGACGGATCGCGTCGTGGACGAGCGGCGAGCGGAACGCCTCGGCAAAGCCCTCCCGCTGCAACTCCTGCTCGTCCGTGTCCATCGAATAGGAGATGTCCACGGCAATGACGAGGGCGAGATCGACCTCCGTCTGCGCCCGCGCTGGCACGGTTGGGACCAGGGTGGCTGCCCAGATGAGGGCGGCTAGCAGCAACGCGCGCACGGGGTGGAGCATGGCAGCCCTCCTGGCGACTGGCCGGAGGGGCGAGTGCTAAAGCCAGCCCCTCCACTTGAACCAATGATAGGGCAGTACGGCCGAAATCACCATGAGCACCAGTGCAACGGCATAGCCGTAGTCCCACTGCAACTCCGGCATGTCCTGGAAGTTCATGCCGTAGATCGTGCCGACCAGGGTCGGCGGCAGAAACAGCACGGCGGCAATCGAGAACACCTTGATGATGCGGTTCTGGTCGAGATTGATCAGCCCCAGCGTCGCCTCATGCAGGTACACGATCTCGGACGACAATTGCCCTTCGTAGGCCGAGAGCGAGCGCAGGTCGCGCTCGACCTGCTTGAGGCGGGCCGGGCTGCCTTTGGTCAGCCACTCCTCGGCGCCCTGGCGCAGGTAGGGCACTAGGCGCGACAGCGACAGCAGGCTCTCGCGCAGGATCGCCACCGTCATGTTCTTGCGCCCGAGCCGCTTGATCAGCACCTGGAGCTCGTCCTCGACCCGCTTGACCTTGCGGCGCTTCGGGTTGCGGTCCTCGACGAACAGCCGGGTCGAGACCTCGTTCAGGTCGGACGCGACCATCTCCAGCACGTCGGCAGCCCGCTCGACGATGCTCTCGAGCAGCGATGCCAAGAGGCTGTCGCTGGTGGTGTGGGCTTCCGGCTGCCGCTGGCTCTTGGCGGCGAACGTGCGGAAGGGCACCGGGTCGGCATAGCGCACCGAGACTAAGTGGGATCGCGTGAGGACGAAGGTCACCTGGGTGCGGGAGGGCCGGCCCTCGGCCACGCCGTTGATGACCACGGCCGTCATCACCAGGGCGCCATGCTCCTCGTAGAGGCGGGCGGATTCCTCGATCTCGGCCATTTCCTGCCGGGTCGGCACCTGAAGCCCGAGCAGTGCCTCGACTGCCTTCTCCTCCTCGTGGGTGGGATCGAGCAGGTCGATCCAGAGCACGTCCGAGGGAACGGGGAGTGTCGCGTCCTCATGCGCCAGGCGCACGAGTCGGCCCTGGCGCAGGCCATGGAAGTTCATCATCGAATGGTCCTCAGGCGGGAACGACTAGCCGCGCGTGGGCTTTGGCGGCGTCGCGTGGTGGGCAAGGTTGTCTGAGGATGTCGCGGCGGGCCGGCCGAAGGCAACCGCCGCGGCGTGAAGCCCGAGGATGGGCACGAACACGAGCCCGAGCAGGAGGGCAACCATCAGCATGATGCTGCGGTCGTCGGATTGGGCCTCCCCGCCGCCGACATGGGCACGAGAGGAGAACAGGTCCAGGAAGGTCATGGCTCACCTCGGTTCCGACCAGCCGTCGCAGGCCGGGCGGGTGAGCCGATCAAGCGATCAGGCGTCTGCGCGGGCCGGCAACGGCGTGGTCAATCGACTGTGACTGTCGCTTGGCATTTCGTTCAGGGTTCCAGTGGGTCCGGGGCCCGCCGAAGCAGGGCGCGGATGAAAAGCCAGATGCGCCTGAAGCAGTTCCCGGTCAAGTCGAAAACTGATGGCTCTCCAGTGTTCCTGCGGCGACCGGCCTCAGAGGGACGTCGCCAGCATCCCGACTACGGCGAGGCCCATGACGGCGGTGGCGGTCCAGCCAAGCCCTCGGAGCCAACCGCGCACGGGGAACCGTCCCATGATGTCTTGCCGCGAGGCAATCAGCATCATGACCGCCATCAGCGGCACGGCAATCACCCCGTTGAGCACGGCCGTCCAGTAAAGCGCCTTGATCGGGTTGATCCCGGTGAAGTTGATCATCATGCCGACCAGCGTCGCAAGCGCGACCGTGCCGTAAAACGCCTTGGCCTCCTGCGGGCGGCGGTCAAAGCCCACCGGCCATTTCCGGGCTTCCCCCACGGCATAGGCGGCCGACCCCGCGAGCACGGGAACGGCGAGCAGGCCGGTGCCGATGATGCCGAGCGAGAACACCACGAAGGCGAACTCTCCCGCGATGGGCCGCAACGCCTCCGCCGCCTGGGCCGAGGTTTGAATGTCCATGATGCCGTTGCGGTGGAGCGTACCCGCCGTGGTGACCATGATGGCAAGCGCCACGCTGTTCGCGAAGGCCATGCCGACCAGGGTGTCGATCTCGATCCGGTGCAGGGCCGCTTGCCCTTGCTTGGGCGCTCTGCGCAGGGCCTTGCGGTGCGGATAGGCGTGAATGTCCTCGACCTCCTCGGCCGACTGCCAGAACAACAGGTACGGGCTGATGGTGGTGCCGAAGACGGCTACGAGGGTGGTGAGGTACTCGGTCCGCCATTCGAGATGCGGAAGGAACAGGTGGAGCACCAGATCACCCCAGCCGATGCGGACCGTCACGAGGGCGGCGAAGTAGGCGAACAGGGCCAGGGTCAGCCACTTCAGGACCGCCTCGTACTGCGTGTATTGCAGGAACACCTGCATGTAGGTGCAGACCCCCGCGAACAGGAGAATGTAGAGCCAGTTGGGGCCAGGCAGGAGGAGGTTGACCGCATCGGCCATCGCGCCGAGGTCGGCTCCGAGATTGATGGTATTGGCGATCAGCAGCAGGAGAACGATGACTTGCAACAGCCAGTTCGGGTAATGCCGCCGCAGAGCCCCGGCAATGCCGTGGCCTGTGGTCCGGCCGATCCGGGCACTGATCATCTGAACGGCTGCCATGAGAGGGTAGACGAACAGCATGGCCCAGGTCAGACCGTAGCCGAACTGCGCGCCGGCCTGGCTGTAGGTGGCGATTCCGCTCGGGTCGTCGTCCGAGGCGCCGGTGATCAGGCCGGGACCGAGCACCCGCAGCAGGCGCGGCTTCGTCGGGGGAATGGTGGGGCTTGGACCCTCGGGGTCATCGTTCTCGATCACCGGCATGGCGGCGGCCTTCTGACCTCAACGGGGAGAGCTTAGCCGCTTGGCTCTCCGGCGCAAGGCACGAACCTGCCCGATCCAGGTCAGCATGGCCTCCTCTCCAAGCCAGCCACGCCTGTACAGATGCTCGCCAGTCCAGAGCAGCAGGACTGCCAACTTGACCAAGGCTGAGGCCATGTAGAGGCGAGAGCGGCTCGTGAAGTGCGTCATAAGCGACCCCGAGGCGGCGATAGCAATGCCCTATTCTGCTCTCTCGAAAGGTTCACGAGACGTGCATGTAACGCGCAGCCGGTTGTTATCCCTTCGAAGGTCTCAAAGTGGCACGAGGCTGAAGTAAGCCGAAGGTCAGCTCTGGCAGAGAACACCGCACAGCCAAAAAGGAGGCAGATTTCTTGAGCTGACTCATTCCGGTACTTCAGCCAGGAAAAGAAGCCGGAGTCGATCGGAATTCGCCCAGGTTACTCAATCTTTGAACCGCAGGTGCTTGGACCCTGATGTGTATACCTTCCTGCCGTGTGAACACTGCCATGCCCATTCAGGGGCATAGGGCTGTCGCAAAATTCTCCCGATGCCCTCCGCGGCGACAGCGCAAGGCCCGACGGACCTCGCGGATGCTCCATGCCCCCATTGCGGCTCCGTCCAAGTGGATATCCCACCGCTCGCCGCGCACGGCATCGTCCAGCAGCCCGTCCCGCACCACCGTGATCCGGGTGGATGTCGGCGTTTCGGCGCCTTCGTTCACCTGAAGAATGTGCTGGGCGACGCCCTCGAAGGGTCCGGTGATCGTCAGGGCAACCTCCAGCGGAGAGCCTCCGCCCGCCGCAAGGGCGGTGGCCGCCTTGTACTCCGCCGGGGCCACGGTCGTCATGTCGGCAACCGGGATGTCCACCAGCGATGAAGATGGGCTCGATGTCACGGGCTGGGCAACCGACGTCCCGGTGAACGAGAGCGCCAGCACGAGACCGAGATGGGTGCCATGAGAGCTCCACATGCTCTGATTGGCTCCACTTAGCCGCCGGAGATGACCGCATCCGGGATTTCGTAACGTTCATCGCCGATGCGCACGGTCGTCAGGTCGCCTTGGCGGGCCGCGCGGAACGCACCGGGATCTGCTTGGCTCACATCGGCCCCCGTCGCCTTGCCGTTCTCGAAGAAGATCGCCCGGGTCCGGCCATCCGGCTTGGTGATCCTCACGGTCCCTGAGCCTGTCCCCTTGCGCGTGACCCCGAAGGGGCAGGAACCCATCGGCCGGGCCGCGGCCATGGCGCACGGAATGTTCCCCGTGGCATGGAAGGCCGTTCCGGCCACGACGGCATCGGTCGACCCTGCCTTGTCGGCGGCGGCGACGATCATCTCGAGGCGGTACTTGGCGACTTCGTTGCGGCGGGCGGCGCTGCGCATCATGTAGACCCGGATCCTGTAGTCCCCGGGTTTTGGCAGGACGCCCTCGTACTGGTTCCGGCTCACCGATCCGTTGAAGAAGGCAACCTCCGTCTCGCCGGGGGCCAGAATGTTGAAGTAGTTGACCCCGTTGTCGCTGGCCATGCTGACGTTCATGGATTGCCCTTGCCGGGCACCGAGCACATAGTCGTCGACAGTGTCGTAGCCTTTGATCCTGCCCTCGATCACGGTGCTTATCTTGCCGGGAGCAAAGCGAACCCGCTCCGTGCGGATGTCCTCTGCTGCGACAGACCACTGAAGCAAAGTACGACGGCAATTGCGCCGAACCTTGGAATCCGCATGGGATTTCCCCTCGTCCCACTCTGGAGAACCCGATGCTTATCCAAGCTGACACTGTCGTGCTTGATCGCAAGGGACAGTGGGCTGACATTTTGAACCAATCGCCTAGCTCGATGGCTGCGTCTGGGTGAGATCCGTCCTACAGATTGGAATATCTGAGGTAAATACCCCCGGCAAATCAGTTGGTTACCTTTATTCGGGTGGTCTTTGCTACCGAATGCCGACTTACCTGAGCCACTGTCATGGTGGTAACGTAAGCCGGAGCGTCATGTTGGATAGGCTCTGGTAAACATTACTGAGTCTTCGCAGG
>NZ_JBFUHH010000119.1:0-11372 GCF_056402495.1 Microvirga sp. P4_A5
TGCCGAGGCTTTCGTGGGCCATCGGGGCGAGGGCGTGAACTATGCCCGAAATCTCTGGCATGCCCCGATCACCGCCATCGACGCGGATGGCGACTTTCTCATGTTCATGTGGGAAAGCGGGCGCGCCGAGGATTGCATCTTCCACCATCCCAGCGAGCCGCTTCTCATCCGCGGCCTCGACACTTTCGCATCACAGGTGTGCCGATGACTCTCGATCTTGCCTTTGTTCGCTCACAGTTTCCGGCCCTTGCGGACGGATTTGCCTATTTCGACAACGCGGGAGGTTCGCTGGTTCTGCGCAATGTCGCGGAGAGAATCTCCGATTATCTTCTGACGACCAGCGTGCAGACGGGCGCAAGCTACGAGCACTCAAAGCGCGCCTCCGACCGACTTCTCGAGTCGCGCGCGAAGATCGCGAGATTCCTCAACGCGAGCCGTCCTGAGGAAATCGTTCTCGGTCCCTCGACCACGGTCCTGTGCCAATTCCTCGCCCGCGCCATGGAGAGCAACCTGAAGCCCGGCGACGAGATCGTGGTGACCAACTTCGACCACGAGTCGAACATTGGCGCCTGGCGTGCGCTGGAAAAGCGCGGCATCGTCATCAAGGAATGGTGTATCGAGCGGGACGGGTACGAGGTCGATCTGGACGCGCTCGACCGGGTGATGACTGAACGCACGAAGCTTGTTGCCGTGACGCACGCCTCGAACATTCTTGGCACCATCAATCCGATCAAGGAAATTGCCCGTCGTGTTCACGAGAGAGGCGTGCAAATCGTCGTCGATGCGGTAGCCTTCGCGCCACACAGGGCCGTGGACGTGACGGACCTCGACGTGGATTACTACATCTTCAGTTTCTACAAGACGTACGGCCCTCATTTCGCCGTCATGTACGGCAAGCACGACCGGCTCCTCGAACTCGACGGCCTCTACCACTATTTTTACGGCCGTGACAAAGTGCCGATGAAGCTCGAGCCCGGGAATACCAATTACGAACTCGCCTGGGGTTCAGCCGGAATCGTTGACTATTTCGACGCTTTGGGTGGAGGCGGCGGCGATCGTGCTTCCATCGATCGGGCTTTCGCGGGGATCGCCGAACACGAGGCTTTGTTGGGCGAGAGGCTCCTTTCCTATCTAAGGGATCGCAACGATGTCCGCATTGTCGGCCGTCGTGACAGCGCGAAGGAACGGCGTGTTCCGACCATCTCATTCAAGGTTGAAGGGCGCGACGCCGCGGAGATCGTGCGGGCCGTGGAGCCGGACCGCATCGGCATCCGGTTCGGCGACTTCCACTCGCGGCGGTTGATCGAATATCTCGGCCTCGCCGACCAGAACGGCGTCGTCCGGGTGTCGATGGTCCATTACAACACACTCGAAGAGGTAGACCGGCTGATCGGCAGCCTCGACCGAGCTATGGCCTGAGGAGGCGACATGGATCTGGATCTCGCAATCCGCGGCGGCACGGTGGTAACCGCCTCGGACACCATCCGCTGCGATGTGGGCATCAAGGGCGAGCGTATCGTCGTCCTAGGGGAGAACCTCAGGGCATCGCGCGAGATCGACGCCACAAGGCTCTTGGTGCTTCCCGGCGGGATAGACAGCCATGTCCACATTGCCCAGCCCTCGGGGCCGGGGATCGAGATGGCGGACGACTTTGCCTCCGCGACCGCGTCCGCGGCGGCGGGCGGCAACACCATGGTCCTGCCCTTCGCTCTGCAGCAGCGCGGCACCTCTCTGCGCACATGCGTCGAGGAGTACCGGCGCAAGGCCGAGAATGAATGCTACATCGACACCGCATTCCATCTCATCATCTCCGATCCCACACCCGAGGTGCTAGGCCAGGAGCTGCCGTCACTGCTGAAGGACGGCTATACCTCGTTCAAGGTTTTCATGACCTATGACGACCTCGTGCTCAACGACAGGCAGTTGCTCGACGTTTTCGACGTGGCCCGCCGGGAGGGCGCTCTCGTGATGGTGCATGCGGAAGGCTATGACGCCATACGCTACATGACCGAGCGTCTGGAGCGCGAGGGGAAGACGGCGCCATACTATCACGCGGTTTCTCGTCCCGAGATCGTCGAGCGCGAGGCGACCCACAGGGCCATCAGCCATGCGGAGCTTGTCGACGTTCCGATGATGATCGTCCATGTTTCGGGTCGCGAGGCCATGGAGCAAATCCGCTGGGCGCAGTCGCGCGGGCTGAAGGTGTATGCCGAAACCTGCCCGCAATACATCACGCTGACTGCGGAGGACATGCAAGGCCTCAACATGGATATGAGCGGCGCCAAATACGTCTGCTCTCCGCCGCCGCGCGACACGGCAAGCCAGGAAGCAATCTGGGACGGGCTCCGCACCGGCGTGTTTCAGACCTTCTCGTCCGACCATTGTGCGTTCCGGTATGACAGCCCGGCGGGCAAGTTGCATCCCAAAGGCCGGACTTCGTTCCGCTGGGTGCCCAACGGCATTCCCGGAGTCGAAACGCGTCTGCCCATCCTGTTCTCGGAGGGCGTGGTGAAGGGGCGAATTTCCCTCAACCGCTTCGTCGAACTCACCTCCACCAATCATGCCAAGCTCTACGGTCTTTATCCGAAAAAAGGGTCGATCGGTGTGGGGTTCGATGCCGATATCGTCCTGTGGGATCCCAATCGGAAAGAAACGATCCGGCAGGAAATTCTGCATCACGGTGCCGATTACACCCCGTGGGAAGGCTTTGAAGTCACGGGCTGGCCCGTCCTGACGCTCCTGCGCGGGCAGGTGGTCGCCGAGAACGGTGCTATCGTCGGCAAGAAGGGAAGAGGACAAGTCTTGGATCGCGCTCTATCTACCCATGCGTCGCGAGAGGTCTGAATATCCGCCGATGACCGAGCGGGCATAGCTGAGCGAACCCGCCTCTATCACGGCCGGCTGATCGAGTTCCCACGTAGCGCTGGACTGGCTATGACGGAAAACGTTCGGGCCGACACGGCCATGATCATCCCGGAGCGCGCCTGCACTTCGCCCGTCTGGTCAGCACCTCGTGAGACGCCTGCCGCAGATATCCGGTTCGAGGAATTCTGAAGCGCTGCTCTTGACCGGGAGACGTTCTGCGATTGCAATCGTGCTCGCTGCGTGGGGCAGTGGACAAAGAGGGCGTCAATGCATTGCCTGTCACATCCGCTCGTTCGTCCGATCTTGGCATCTCTATGCCTCTTGGCAGGCGCAGTCGCAGGACTCGCAGCCGACCTGGTAACACCGGCTCCGGCTCCCCGCGTCGAGGCACCGATGGCAATGCCGCCTGAGTGGAGCTTCCGCTTCACGCCCTATGGCTGGCTCACCTCGCTGAAGGGTACCCAGACCGTCCGCGGACGCTCCACAAAGGTCGATGCGAGCTTCATCGACATCGTCGAGAAGAGCGACAGCCTCATCGCACTGATGGGGAATTTTGAAGCGCGCAATGGCCCGTTCGCTCTCTATGGCGACCTGGTCTGGAGCAAGGTGGGGATCGAAGGCAGCAACGTCCGGACTCGTACCCCTGCGCCCGGCATCGCGGGCACGGTGGGGCGGACCCTCGGGCTGGACATTCAGATGGCCATCGTCGAGGTCGGCGCCGCCTATGAGCTGGCGCGCACCGGACCGCTCGCGTTCGATGTTCTCGGCGGTGTCCGCTACTGGTACCAGGAGGCGGATCTATCGCTGGAGGTCACCCGCAACCTCGACATCGGCGACTTGGAACTCGCTGGGACGCGCGCCTTCGCGCGGTCCGGGTCCGTCGACTGGGYCGATCCGGTGGTCGGCGCGCGCGTGCGCTACGCGGTGGCACCCGGACACGAACTTTTCCTCCGTGGCGATATCGGCGGGTTCGGGGTTGGAAGCGATTTCTCCTGGCAGGCTATCGGCGGCTATGGCTTTGACTTCGGCACTCGTAACGGCATCACCTTTTCGGGAGTCATCGGCTACCGAGCTCTCTCGGTGGACTACGCCCAGGGCGAGGGCCGTCGCCGCTATGAGTTCGACATGCTCCAGCACGGGCCGGTCCTAGGCCTCAGCATGCGGTGGTGACTCCGGCGATCCCAGGCCGGAGTGCCGCCAGCGGCTGGGTCCGCATCCGACGAGCGTGCCCAATCGCAGGAGATCGCCCCGTACGGCCCTAGGGACTGGCCGGGAAGACGGTCTTCCAGTCCCGTTTGATGTCGACAACGGTCCATCGATTCATCGCAGCGGCATCGAGCGCCTTGTCGAGGTGGCCGACCTTCGACTGGCGGTCGTAGGCATATTCACGCTCCGCATCGGTGTGATGCACGACGACACCCAGGCGACGTCCGCCTGCTTCGGTCGTCCATTGCAGCATCTCGAGATCGCCGTCCGAGTTTCCGAAGGCCGCAATCGGTCGGCGACCGATCTCTTGGTTGATGCCGACGGGCTTGCCGGGGCCGTCGTCCACAAAGTCGACTTTCGGCAGACGAAACAAAGTCGGCTGGCCATCACGGCGCTCATACTTCGTGACGATTCGGGAGCCGACGATCTGCTCGGGTGGGATGCCGTAGCGCTCCTCGGCGAACGCCCGGATGAACTCGGCTCCCCCTCCGGACGCGATGAAGGTCTTGAATCCGTTGGCGCGCAGATAGGTCAGAACTTCCAACATCGGCTGGTACACGAGTTCGTCGTACCGGCGATCGAAGCGCGGATGCTTGGCCGCTGCAAGCCACTCCTTGACGGTCTGCTCGAACGCGTCCGGCGTCATGCCGGCATGCGTCGCAGCAATGATTTCGACGGCGCCGTGCTCACCGTTCGACGCCAACGCCGCCATGTCTCCTTCGAGCACCGCCTTGAAGGGCTGCTGATCCTTCCATTCCGGGTGCAGCGGCGCCAGCGCCTTGACCCGATCCAGCGCGTAGGCGAACTGCACGTACATCGGCTGTTCGATCCACAGCGTCCCGTCATTGTCGAACGTTGCGATCCGTTCCGGTGTCGGGACGAAGTCGGGAGATCCTTCCCGGGTGACATCGGCAACGAACCCGACGATCGCGTGTTTCGCCGCACCGTCGTTCCACGACGGAAGGGGATCGGTCTGGGCGACCGCCGCCGAGACCCAGACGGAGAGGAGGGCAATCGTGCCAAGCCGTGACAGACGAACACGCATGTGTACCTCCCGGTGGCATATCAGCTCGATGAAGATCGATCAGGCCCGGCCGTTAGAACTCGTCGGAACTGTCCCTGCACCGATAGCCGATGAAGCATTGGGGGTTGTTCGAGCTTGGGACCCATGCCGGCTCGGGGAATTGATCGACCAGGCACCCTGCGGCACTCTTGACGAAACGGGCATAGGTATTGGGCCCCGTGTCCAGGACGACTGCGCCTTCCTTCAGAACAAGCTGCCGGTTGGCCGAGCAGGGCCGTTGGGACGTAGGTGGTCCGACCTGTGCCGTCGCCGCCGTTGCAATGGCGGTGAGGGCAAGAGCAAGCAATAACCTGATCATCACGACCTCCTCCTGTGCTCAAAAGCGCTGTGCGCGGGTTGCGGTTTAAAAGCACGCAGGCAACCACGGCCGATTGCCCGTGTGCATCACAATCCTTGACTCACTTATTTCCCGATTGCCCCCCGAGCGGCCTCGATTTGTTGCTTCACAGCTTCAAGGTTGAAACTCGCACCCTTTTGCATCGGCGGGAACTCCACCGCCGTCATGGCCAACTTCTCCACCTGCTGCTGAACGAATACAAAGCGCCAGAATTCGTACTTGAACCAGTCGAAGTATTGCTGCGCCCC
The DNA here is from genome assembly GCF_056402495.1 of Microvirga sp. P4_A5. Taxonomy (NCBI): domain Bacteria; kingdom Pseudomonadati; phylum Pseudomonadota; class Alphaproteobacteria; order Hyphomicrobiales; family Methylobacteriaceae; genus Microvirga; species Microvirga sp. P4_A5. The sequence continues at coordinate 5,741 of NZ_JBFUHH010000119.1, forward strand.
CTCCTTGGTCCCAGCACTGGGCCAGCCTGTGCGCTCGAATGGATCGAGGCGCAAATTCGTCAGGGTCGGCACATCGACCTGGATCTTGCCGCCCAGCCAACCGCCCGGCTGCTCGATGAAGCGATACTTGTAGTCGCCGTACCGCACGGCGCCCAACGTGCTTTCGCCGAAATAGAAGATCTCCTGGCGATTGGACGGACCCTTGCTGGTAATCAGGTTGGTTTGATCATAACCGTCCAGATGCACCTTGTAGGTCCGGTCACCGATCTTCTTGCCCTGCTTCAGCTCGGCGGTGATATTCGGGTTTCCGGCAGCGGTCAGGAGCGTGGGAAACCAGTCGAGCCCGGAGATAAGACCGTTCTCGATCTTGCCGGCCGGCACCTTGCCGGGCCAGCGGAGCAGGGCCGGTGCGCGAAAGCCGCCTTCCATCACCGTGCCCTTGCTCTGGGCGAAGGGGGTCTGCCCACCATCCGGCCAGGTAAAAACCTCGGTGCCGTTGTCGGTCGTGAACAGGACGATCGTGTTTTCGTCCACACCTACGTCCCGAAGCTTCTTCATCACGAGGCCGATGTCATCGTCGAGCTGCGCCATGCCGGCTTCATGGATGGGATGGACCAGCCGTTCTGGGAGTTGCGCATCGCCTCATATTTCGGCGACAGGTGCGTGACGATGTGCATCCGTGTCGGGTTGAGCCAAAGGAAGAATGGTTTGTTGTCGGCCTTGGCCTTGTCGATGAACCGGAGGGCATTATCGCGGATTTCGTCGTCGACCGTTTCCATGCGCTTCGGGCACAATTCACCCGCGTCCTCGATCCTTTGCTTGCCGACCTTGCCCCAGCGCGGATCCGCGGTGGTATCATCGGCATTCGTTGCCCATGAGTGGAGCATGTTGCGCGGGCCGACCTGGGCCCTCAGCTCCTGCGGGTAGTTCGGATGGCAGGGATCCTCCATCGCATCGAGATGGTAGAGGTAGCCATAGAACTCGTCGAACCCGTGCACCGTGGGCAGGAACTCGTTCTTGTCGCCCAGGTGGTTCTTGCCGAACTGCCCCGTCGCATAGCCCAGGTCTTTCAGCGCGGTGGCAATCGTGACCGCCTCCGCCGGCAGTCCGAGCGGCGCACCGGCTTGGCCGACTGTGGTCATACCGGTTCGGATCGGCAACTCTCCGGTGATGAAATTGGCGCGACCAGCAGTGCAACTCGCCTCGGCATAGTAGTCGGTGAACAGCATGCCCTCCGCGGCGATCTTGTCGAGATTGGGCGTGCGTCCCGCCATCATGCCACGGTGGTACGCACCGATATTCCAGATACCGATGTCATCGCCCATGATCACAACGATATTGGGCCGTGCGGGTGTTTGAGCTGCAGTGGGCGTCAAGGCGGCGGCGGAGATGAGCGCGGTGGCGCCCAACAGAGCCCTTCGCGACGCGTTGCACGCGCCGGCAAGCGCACCAGTGACCCAAGATCCGCCGTGTGTGGAAGCGGTATTTGACCTTCCCGCGACAATGGCACGAAGCATGAAACTTCTCCCTCTTTCCTCTTTCAGGTCTCCAGAGTTTCGCGGCTGACGCAGCGAAACCCGATGTGGCTGGCGGAAGTGTCGACCGGCTGCGGGTGACGCGCCGCCGGACGGTAGCGGCGGCAATAATTGGGTGCGCACAGGTGGGAGCCGCCCTTCAGCACCCTGCGTGGGATGCGTATCTGCGGTTGGCGCGGATCGTAGCTCTGATCTTCGGGAGCACCGCGCGGGTTTTCCGGAATGCAGCACGCCTTCATGGCATCGGCCGGATGGTTCGGCGCGTAGAAATCAATCGTCCATTCCCAGGCATTGCCGATCATGTCGTAGAGGCCGTAGCCATTCGGCGGGAAGGCGGTGACGGGCGATGTGCGCTCGAATCCGTCCTGGGAGAGGTGCTGGAACGGAAGGCACCTTGCCAGGTGTTGGCCATATGCCGTCCCTCCGGCGTGAACTCCTCGCCCCAGGCGAATTCCGCCTGGTCCAACCCACCGCGCGCCGCATACTCCCATTCGGCCTCGGTGGGCAGGTCCTTGCCGGTCCACCGCGCGTACGCCTGCGCATCGGAATAGGCCACGTGCACCACGGGATGGTCGTCGAGGCCGTTGATACTACTCTTCAGGCCATGGGGGTGGCGCCAATCGGCGCCCTTGAGCAGTGTCCACCACTGGCTCCAGTTTCGAAGATCGACCGGATGATCCGGCGGCGTGAAGACGAGCGAGCCCGCATATAGCATGTGCGGCAGCGCGCCAGGATAGTCCTTGGGATCAGGCCGCTTCTCGGCACACGTCACATGCCCAGTGGCACGGACGAAGTCGCGGAATTGGCRGTTGGTGACCGGCGTCCGGTCGATCCAGAAATGATCGACCGTGACGCGATGGACCGGCGCCTCCTCGGGATAGTGCCTGCCCGAACCCATGCGGAATGTGCCCGGGGACGAAGACCATATCGGAGTTTGAACGGGCCTTTGGGTCGTGCTCCGTACCGTGCCGGAGTGTGGCCTGCGACATGGGCGTTGCTCTCGTCCTGGCAGCCCGCAGTATCGTCTGGCACACGCCCATCGATCTATCAGGGTCTATCCTGAAAGTGGTGGAGGCAGACCCTGATTAGGGCCTCCCGCCGCGACGGTGACTGGAACCCAGCCCGAACGGAGTCGGTCGGATCGGCCGACCCATGGGTTCATGCCGATGCCGGGTCGACAGCGAACCGGCGCCGGGTTTAACGTATGCTATCGGACCGAATGTCCTCGTCGCGACCCCGGTCCCGTTTGCGTTGCCCTTGCGGCCAGAGGTCGCCGTCATGAGCGATGGCATCGTTCCGGTGGTAGCGCGTTCCCTCCAAGGCCATCCGCCCCGCCTGCGGCGGCGGGTTGCTCTCACCTTCACAGCCGTCATCCTGGTCACGTGCGTCGTCGCAGCGGGGCTGCTGTTCTCCAATGCCCACCACGAGCGCGAGGCGATCCGGGAGCGAGTCCTGGGGACGGCGATCGCGCTGTCCTTCGGATTCGACCAAGAGGTGGCGGCCGGCAATTCCCTGCTGAAGGGCCTGTCCTCATCGCCGGCCCTGAAGTCCGACGACCCCAAGGCCTTCTACGACCAACTCAAGGCGACGCCCCTCCCTGACGGTTCCTGGTTGATCCTTCAGGATCTGGAGGGGCAGGTTGCCAACACTCTCCGGCCATTCGGGGCGGCCCTTCCCCGGCACCGGGACTTCCCGACTTACCCGGAAACCCTGAACCGGGTTCGGGAGCGCGGGTGGACGGTGTCGGGCCGCATGGCGAGTCTCGTGAGGCCCGGGACGGCGGTCATCGCTCTCAGTCTGCGGATCAACCACGACGACGGAACGATGAAAGGCTTCATCACCACGATCCTGTCGGAGGACCGCCTTCGGGCCATCCTGAGTGGCCAGGACGATACAGCAGGATCAACGCGAGGCCTGTACGACCGCAAGCTCCAGCCGATCGTGACCACCAGAGGGGCCGGGACGTCGTCGCGAATCCCAATGCCAGATGCCCTAGCGGCACGAATCGCCGCGAACGGGAGTGCGACGGTCGAAGGATTCCTCGATGACGTTGACGAGCGCGGAGTCCCGATCCTGGTCGCATATCGCAGTTCCGAGGCAACGAACTGGACGACCGTGGTCGCGATCCCGCTCTCCCTCGTCAATGAACCGGTTACTGACGTCCGTTGGCAGATGGCGGGGATGGCGGCCTTCCTCGTTCTGGCCGGCGGCCTAGCGGCGCTCTTCACGGCTCGCCAAGTGGAGCAGCCGCTCCGAATGCTGTCCGATCAGGTCACGGGAGCGAACAAAAGAGTCAGCGAATTGTCCGGGCAGTTACTATCCCTCCAGGAGGAGGAGCGACAACGCATCGCCCGCGAACTGCATGACTCGACGACCCAGCATCTCGTCGCTGCGAACCTCTGGTTGTCAGGTCTCGAGGCGGAGGTCCGACAGAGCCCGTCAGGCCGCAAGTCCCTCGCGGAAGTCGAGGGCCTGCTCACGGAGGCTCTCAGGGAATTGCGCATCTTCACTTATCTGCTGCATCCTCCGAACCTGGCGAAGGACGGTCTCCAGGCCACGGTGCGGGATTTCGCCGAGGGCTTCGCCGGGCGGACGGGACTCGTCGCGCGGATTCGGATACCCGAGGAGGTCGATGACCTTCCATCGGACCTCCAGCGTGCTATCCTACGGGTGGGCAGGAGGCCCTCACGAACGTGCATCGGCACGCCGATGCCTCGCACGTGTCGGTCGATGCCCGGATCATGTCCGGAGTGCTGGTCGTCCGCATCCGCGACAACGGACATGGAATGGTCGGCCCGGCCCCGTCCGATGGGCCGATCCGGCTCGGCGTCGGCGTGACAGGCATGCGGGCCCGCCTGGAGCAGTTCGGAGGTGACCTGAGGATCCGGACGGACCGAAGTGGCACCGGCATTGTTGCAATAGTCCCGATCTTAAAGGCCGACCGGGCTTCACTCCCTGCCGGACGCCTCCGGACGCCATGGTTGTCTGGCCGAGCCAAGGACGGCGAGGCCCTCTCCTGATGATTCAGGGTCTGCCCCCCGCAGTATCAGGGTTCCGCGCAGGTGGCCCAATCGCCCGAAGGTGTATCCTCGCTTTGGACTCGGGCTCACCGCTGCAAGCACCGGGTCGCCGGAGGAAGTCTCGCGATGACGCGCATCCTGATCGCTGACGATCACGACGTGGTCCGCTGCGGCGTCCGGGCTATCCTGGAGGAACACGAGGGCTGGGAGGTGGTCGGCGAGGCCAAGGACGGCAGGGAGGCCATCGATCAGGCCCTGGCCACCCGGCCAGATGTGGTGGTTCTCGACTATGCGCTGCCGCTGGTGAACGGAGTCGAGGCGACCCGGCAGATCAGGACCCGGGTGCCCGGCGTCGAGGTGCTGATCTTCACGATGCACGATACGGACAGCTTGGTGCGCGATGTCCTTGAGGCGGGCGCCCGGGGCTTCCTGCTCAAGTCGGATGCCAAGCAGTTCCTTGTCTCGGCGGTGGAGAGTCTGGCAGTCCACAGGCCCTTTTTCACTGGCAAGGTCTCCGAGGCCCTGCTTGAGACCTACCTGTCGAAGGGATCTACGGACGATTCAGCACTGACCGCTCGTGAGAAGGCYGTCGTGCAACTCATCGCCGAAGGCCGGACCAACAAGCAGATTGCCAACATCCTCAGTATCAGCACCAAGACGGTCGAGACCCATCGCGCCCTGGCCCTGCGCAAACTCAACATCGACACGACTGCCGCGCTGATCCGTTACGCGATCCGCAACAAGCTCGTGGAATGTTGATCGTTGAACCGCGCGGGCCCCGTGAGGCGTCTCCGGGGCTTTCGCTTATCCTGAACCGCTACGCACAAGACCAGCATGCGAGCAGTTCGCCACGCGGCAACGCTTCCGACACAGGGCCCTCCTCGCGCGCGGCTCGCTAGTCGTGCCTCGTTCCCGATCGGAGGTTGCTGCGGGCAAATGCTGGACTATTGACGATTTCCCGACCGGTCGGGCGGTCGGTGCATCGCGTTTGACCCCACGCGAGAGGGAGATTGCAAGCCTCGTCGCGGTGGGAATGTCCAATAAACAAATCGCAAGGACCGTCAACATCTCCGACGG
>NZ_JBFUHH010000120.1:0-11167 GCF_056402495.1 Microvirga sp. P4_A5
AACCAACATTGTCACGCATGTGATCGATCCGTGGCCCGCAACCTCTCGCAACAAGTATTTTGCAGTCAATGGCCAACGCATGCAGCGTGCGGTTGAGAACTATCGATGCGGGCGAGTTGCGACCAGCAGCGGCGACGGCGATAGCGGCGGCGGCGGGGAGAGCAGCACGCCTGGCCAAGGCGCTTCGCCAGGCGGCAAGGGCGCCTGCTGAGCGGAAGGCAATCCGAGTGTTCTAGCCCAATGCGCCACGCAAAGAGGCACGCTTCGCGGGTCCGATATTCGCAGCAGCGACACGGCACTTAGGGTATCGAAATGGACAATGCCAGTTCACAGACAGGGCTTTTGCGGTTAGAGCCGGACATGTTTAAATACCGTTTGATTGTTGCGACGGTGGCGAGACTTGCAGAAAGCCGCGAAGGCATTGCAAGGGCGGGGGAACTATGAAGCGATCTATCAAGCCTGCCCTCTTGGCGGCAACACTTCTCCTTGGGGGCTGCCAATCGATCGACGCGACAGGCCAAGCTCGCCTCGCCACCCCGACCGAGGAACAATATGTCAGCACCGATGAGCCGCGGCGCGTCGGACGAGAGCAATTTGCCCGCGGAAACTACGCGCTGGCTGAACGCTATTTCCAAGACGCCGTTGAGCGGGCACCACAGGATGGCGACTCTTGGGTGGGGCTTGCCGCAAGTTACGACCAACTCGGTCGGTTTGATCTCGCCGACAGGGCGTATCAACGCGCAACAGAAATCAAGGGAAATACACCGCAATTGCTGAACAATCGCGGCTACTCCTATCTCTTGCGAGGTGACGCCGCTCGCGCCAGCGCTCTCTTTCGGCAGGCGCTTTCAACGAGCCCGGATAATCCGACCATCAACAACAACATCACAATTCTCAAGCGCGCGCCGCTCTCGCGTTAGTTGTGACTTTTCAGGCTGTAAGTCGCGCGCGAGACACTTCACGCATCGAGGGGAGGGCTCAGTCCCAATTCGTTCAGCTTTGCCAGAACGTCGATGATCGACCGCTTGAGGCGCATGCTGATGACAGGCGCGGGCATCCCCTCCTTCGCCAACTTGACCAGTAGGTGCGTATTTTCGAGGGTCCAGAGCGCGTTCGAGGTTATGACATCTCCTCCGATCCATGAGCGTCCCGGCTAACTTGGGCGGGAGTGGGGCCGTCCGCTGTGCAGGGGGCGCGGCGCGCCCTGTATGTACCAGTGGGACATTTGGTTCGCGTTATCGGAGCAGTCCCACTGATATATCGGATCAATCCGAACCCTTGTATTGTCAGGCTCGGTTGCGGAGGCTAAGGCCTCTCTCAGGGACGTTGGCGCTGCGACCGACGAAAAGCCAGTTGAGTATTTGATGTCATCACTAAACGTTAGACGGACGAACATACCCGATGTCATCGTCATCAGACCTCGTCGTTTCTCAGACGAGCGGGGTTGGTTCACCGAAACCTATAATTCCCGGTCGTTCAGTGAGGTTCTAGGAGACACTGCCTTCGTGCAGGACAACCAGGCTTGCTCACTGCAGCGCGGGACCCTGCGGGGCCTCCATTTTCAGGTTCCGCCCGAGCCACAAGCAAAGCTAGTCCGTGTGCTGCGCGGCTCAATCTTCGACGTCGCCGTCGATCTGCGGGTGGGTTCGCCGACTTATGGATGCTGGATCGGGGAAACCCTGACTGCCGAAGGCGGAGAGCAATTGTATGTGCCGCGCGGCTTCGCTCACGGGTATTGCTCCCTCGAAGACGCGACCGAGGTGGCGTACAAGGTGGACGGCTTTTACTCGCCGAGCTGCGATGCCGGTCTGGCTTGGAACGATCCCACCATCGGAATCAAGTGGCCGATCGAGCCCACTGAGGCGGTTTTGTCGGACAAGGACCGGGTGCTTCCTTCATTCGGGACGTTCAATTCGCCGTTTTTATTCTAAGCAGGGCGCTGCCGGCCAAACACCATCATGCATTGACAGGCGAAGTTGCGGCGACCTGTCAACCTCTGACGGTGTTGGGCAACAAGAGCTCCCTCAAATCACCTCATCGAAAAACTGTCTTTCGCACAACGAAGAAAGCCTGAGCCCACAGGGTCAGGCTTTAAGGAGAACACTAATGAATCGGAAGGGCATTATTCTTGCGGGAGGATCCGGCACGCGGCTGCATCCCTTGACGCTGGTGACGTCGAAGCAGTTGCTCCCGATCTACGACAAACCGATGATCTATTATCCGCTCACCACACTGATGCTCGCCGGCATTCGGGAGATCCTGATCATTACAACGCCTGATGACCAAGCCAACTTCAAGCGGCTGCTGGGGACCGGAAAGCAATGGGGCGTCCAAATCGAGTACGCAATCCAGCCGAGCCCCGACGGTCTCGCGCAGGCGTTCATTGTCGGGGAAGACTTTGTTCGCGGTCATCCCTCGTGCCTCGTCCTCGGTGACAATCTCATCTACGGCCACGGGCTTCCGGAGGCGTTGAAGACTGCACACTCCCGGGGGAGCGGCGCAACAGTGTTCGGCTACCAAGTGGAGGATCCCGAGCGCTACGGTATCGTCGAATTCGACGAACGGAGTCGGGTGAGCTCATTAGAAGAGAAGCCGTCGGCGCCGAAATCGCGTTGGGCCGTGATCGGTCTCTACTTCTATGATGAACAGGTGGTCGAGATGGCAAAGGCGTTGAAGCCCTCGGCGCGGGGTGAGCTCGAAATCACGGATCTCAACAATGTCTATCTGACGCAAGAGCAGCTTTATGTCGAAAAACTCGGCCGAGGTTATACTTGGCTCGATGCGGGGACGCACGAATCGCTGCTAGAAGCCTCCGAGTTCGTCCACATTCTCCAGCATCGCCAGGGCCAGTTGATCGCCTCCCCCGAGGAGATCGCATACCGGCAGGGTTGGATCACTTCGGACGCCTTCGAAGCGGCCGCGGCGAAGCTCGGGAAGAGCAAGTACGGTGCGGCCCTCAAGATGCAACTGCAGTAGATGAAAGGGCGACGGTAAGCGATGCGCAGCCAAATGGGGCCTCGCAAGGGCGGATGCTCAAGTGAGTCGGCCACCCATTTCACAAGGATTGGGGCGCCCCATGATGTAAGCTGTCTAAGCATGGAGCAACCTTAGCGGGACCTTTCGACGCAGTTCGAGGGGCGCCGGCAGTCGCTCCCAAGGGCGCGGCATATGAACAAAATAACCTAGGAATTATAAAAACGTGGGAAGACATTTTTTCTCTTGATCCATGCGCGCAAAATGCTACTCACCATTCGGTAGTAGAAGAATTTGGGTTTCGCGCAAAGAGCGGGCCCGCTCGGGGGTTTCAAGTTGGCTAGTGTTGGCAGTGCATTCGATGGCGTCGTTTCAGGCGACGCCTACAGCTACTTTCTGCGCAATATCCCGCGCTCCGCTCGAGGCGATTCGCTGAACGTGCGTGATTTCTCGGGTTCTGGACCGAGTACAATCAAGGCCACGAGCGCGTCTGACTACGTCATCCTCGGACAAGGCGATAAGCTCGCCAAGCAGACCTCGGCTCCGAAGGGTTTCGACACCGTTCAAACCAGCGGCAGCATCAACATCAGCGGAACCAGTTTTCAGGGTGTCGTCCTGACCGGTTCGTCCAATGCGACGGTCACCGGCGGCAGGTTGAATGATCTCATCGCCGGCAACGACGGGAATAACCTGATCAAGAGCGGCGACGGCAAGGATGTCATTGCCGGTGGCGCAGGCAACGATTCGATTTTCGGCAATGCTGGCAGCGACAGCCTGTTTGGTGATGCCGGCCACGACAGACTTTTTGGTGGCGACGGGAATGATCTGATTAAAGGCGGCGACGGCAACGACGCGCTCCGCGGTGACGCTGGCAAAGACAAGCTCTATGGTGGCGAAGGCAACGACGCGCTGACGGGTGGCGAGGGCAATGACAGCCTCTTCGGCGATGCTGGCAATGATAAGCTCTATGGCGGGAGTGGGAATGACGTCGCCAACGGCGGCGCTGGCAATGATTCCGTTAGCGGCGATGCTGGCAACGACAAGCTCTATGGTGGCGAAGGCAACGATGCGTTGCGCGGCGGAAGCGGCAAGGATTCGCTCTTTGGCGACGACGGCGACGACTCGCTGTTTGGCGATGCCGACAACGATCTGTTGAAAGGCGGGGCTGGCAACGATCGCCTGAATGGCGGGACTGGCAACGACACACTCTACGGCGATGCCGGTGACGACATCCTGTCCGGCATGTCGGGTGGTGACAGGCTGTTCGGGGGCGCCGGCGACGACAGGCTCTTTGGCGGAGCAGGCGACGACACGCTCTTGGGCCAGTATGGTTCGGATTTCCTGAGCGGTGGTTCCGGTGATGATGCCTTCAAGATGCAGAAGGGCGCCGCCGGCGACATCGATACGATCGCCGACTTCAATGCAAAGGACGACGTGATCGACCTTTCCGGGACGGCTGCTCACAAAAGCAAAATGAAGGGCCTGCTGCTGCAAGCTGACGGTGATGGAAACACCATCGTGACGGTGAAGGCTGACGGCACCCAGTTCAAATTGGTTGGTTACGACCCCGACGACATCCACTCATCCTTCTTCCACTTTTGAGGCATGACAGCTAGCACCGTTAGGACGATGCTTCCGATCTCGCAAGAGACGGAAGCATCTCCGTTTTTCGTCATCCCGCATTCTGCGCATCTGGCTTACGTCTGGTGTCAGCTTCACGGCGGAGCTGTGCTTGACGAAATCTACGTAGCCGCGACGGCGGTAGCCGTGCTTGATCGCAAGAAGCTGTTTCGCCCTGGTCAGAGCCTTGAGGTTCTTCTCATCGAAGCGCCCGATCTGCGCGACGGCGTTGGGTGCGAATTGCATCTCATTTTAAAGGCGGGTCAGCGCCAAACACTTGACGTGCAGGCCCGGCTTGCTCGCTGGGATGATCCTGATACCAGCCGGGTCCTCAAGTTGATCGCGAAGCGGTTTAGTGTAGACGGCGAACCGCCTCATACCTTGGAACGCTACCTCGCATTCACGAGCGCTTGGCAGGCACCCGGCGAGTGCATCGAGACGTTTCCGGAAGGCCGATTGGCCCAAATTCACCTCGACTGCGCTGAGCCCGAAATTGATGCCTACGCGCTGACCACGCGCGGGCTCGCCAGTGTCGCGGTCAAGGTCCTGCTTGCAAGACGCGGCAGCTGCGTGATCTGGCTCGACGGCGGGCTGCCCGGAAATTTGTATTTCGATCTCGGCGGGGACCTGGTTCGCGTCAGCCTGCAAGAGGGCAAGACCTCATCGCCGTCCCTCGTCGCGTCCTGGACTCCAGCTGAGAGGATGGCCCTGATTGAAGCTCTCCACGCCGGCGTAAAGCGTGTCTCGGACAGGCTTCATCAATGGGTGGCGACGCTGTGCGARCCGCAGGCTGTGCTTACTGCGGATGACATATCGGTTGATGTCGTCGGGGCCATTAGCTTGCCCTCGAAAGAACTCGCTATCTTTCTCGGCGTGAAGGGTATCGTAGCCGACCTTGATGGCCTTGAATTGGAAACGTTTGGGGAGCCGAATGAGTCTCATCTCGAAGTCTTCTCTTGCGACACTGAACCGGCGGCCCAGGATGGCTGGCAGAGCCAGTTTATTCTGACGACCACTTGCGCCGCTTCAGCGCTTACATGTCATCGCTTGAGCTGGACACTTAACGGCAGGCGCTCGACGGTGTGGCTTCGCGAGACACTTGGCGGTCACGCGCGCGCCTACATGATAGCCCGCGACTTCATGACAGTCGCGAATGTCCATGCGGATGTTTTTGCATCCGTGCTTCACCCTGTCGCAACGATGGGCGCGGTCGTTTCGCCCCCTCGGCTTACACGTCGGATGGATTTCGGATCCTATGAAGACGACGCGTGCGCTGATGTCATCGTGTTTGCCGATGCGGATCTCGAGGCGCTTCATCGAACGATTGTCGGGTTGTCCCTGACATCGCGCATACAGCCCTTTAATGTCCACATCTGCGTTTTCGATCACGGCACTATGGCTAAACTTATCGAGAGGGCGCCTAAGGGAGCGGATCGTTACGCTCTTCCGCTTCGCCTTTCCTGCTACGGTTCGCGGACCACGGAGGCAGAAGTCACGAGGCATTTGATAGAAGGCGATCGCCCCAGCGTCTTCGTGCGCGCGGGGGCCGTGCCTCGGCGGTCTGATTGGTTGACTCTGGTTCTCGAAAAGCTTCAGAAAACGCGCAACAGCTTTCTCATAGGAAAAAGCGGAACGATCGAGCCTGGACAAAGCGCGTCGCTCCCGATCAGTTCGCTTGATGAGATCCTGACCGAAGGACGAGAGGGAGAGGTCGCGCCAGGGCTTCTGGCTTTCGCGGCAGCTCCCGGTTCCGTGTTCAAGATGGAGCAGACGCCTCGGTTGTTCACGATGGAAGCTTTTCTGTTGCACCTTTCGGTCGAGGCCCTGGCTTCTCCGTCGTGCGATATTTTCGCGGCGTCCGAATTAGCTTTTGCCCAAACGGGAACGCGTGACAATGCGGACCTGGTGCAAGCCAAATTGGATCATTATAGCCTACGGGCCACGCGCACGTCGCGACCCGGCAATCGCGCAATCTAGTCGTCATCGCGACTGGCCGCTAAACAGGTTACCCGAGTCCAAGTTGAATGATGCACAACCCGAACTCAACTGCGTACAGGGATGACGATGTCAGAACGGCGCTGCGAGCCTGCGCGCCGCACTTCGTCTTTGCCTTCGTCTTCAATGGGTTAGTGAACATCCTTTTGCTCGCCTATCCGATCTTCATGATGCAGGTCTTTGACCGCGTCATCGCCAGTCGAAGCTGGGAGAGCCTTGTGGCGCTTCTGATCGGCCTCGCGATCGCGATGTCCGCTAGCGCGATCTTCATGTGGGTCCGAGGCATGCTGTTGCTGCGTGCCTCCGCCCGGATCGAGAACCGTCTCGCCAACCGTCTGTTCGGCGTGGTTGTCCGCCAGTCCGCCGACGGCACCGGCCCGGAGAGTGCACAACTCGTGCGCGATCTCGATAGCTATCGCCAATTTGCGACAGGCAAAGGCGCTATCGCCCTCATGGACTTGCCGTGGGGCGTGTTCTTCCTCGTCGTGATCTTTGTAATTGACCCGCTGATGGGCGGGTCAGCCGGCGTCTGTATTGTCATTCTGACCGTCGCCACCATCGCGAACACTGCTCTCACCAAGCCGACGTTGATCAAGGCAAATGTGGTTGGCAGCGCCTCGCAACATTTCAGTGAAGTGGTCGCCCGGGCCGGAGGCGTTGTTGTTGGGTTGGGAATGGTCAATGCCGTCGTCCGCCGCTGGCGGCGAGACCGCGATAAGGCCATCTCTGCGCAGTTCACCGCGAGCGGGCGCGGAGTTACCTTCTCGGCGTTCTACGGCTCGGCCCGCGTCCTCATGCAAGGCGTTTTGCTGGCGGTCGGCGTGATGCAAGTGATTAACGGTCACGCGCCGGTCGGGATTGTGTTCGCGTGCGTCATCATCTTTCAGTATGCCATGAAACCGATCGACCAGGTCATCGCTGCATGGGATGACTATCATGTGGTCAGGAAAGCCGCCGAGCGGATGAATAAGGCGCTAGATCGGAGCCCTGAAGGTTCAATCAACCTTCAGCTGCCGCGTCCGAATGGGTCTGTCGCGTGTAAGGACGTGAGCTTTGTGCCCTCGGGTTCGGATAAGCCGATCCTCAAACGCATCAGCTTTTATTTGGAGGCCGGCCGCAGTCTCGGTCTGGTCGGGTTGAACGGCTCCGGAAAGACCACCCTGGCACGCATTCTGACCGGAAGCCTGCGGCCAACCGCCGGCACGGTCAGGATCGACGGCGCAGAGCTCGGTCAGTGGGGCAACGAAGATTTCGGTTCTTTTTTTGGCTACCTTCCGCAGAATGTCAGCCTTCTGCCTGGGACCGTCGCCGACAACATCGGCCGCTTCGGTCGTTTCTCCGACGACGACATCATTGACGCGGCCAAACGTGCGCGCGTTCACGACCTTATCTTGCGCCTACCCAAGGGTTATGAGACGCCACTCGACGAAAATTTGTTATTCTCAGGCGGCCAGCGGCAGCTGATTGCCCTGGCGCGGGCCATCATCGGACAGCCGGCTGTCGTGGTGTTGGACGAGCCCAATTCCAATCTCGATGGCCCCGGGGAGGAGGCGCTTGTGGCGTGCATCCAAAATCTGAAGGAGCGCGGTACCACTGTCATTCTCATCACCCACCGGCCTAACCTCGTGGTCCATCTCGACCATGCGGCGGTGCTGCGCGATGGCATGATGGTCAGCTTCGGCACCACGGAAGATGTCTTCAAACGGCTCGGCCGCCCGACCGTCATCAAGAAATTGGGCAATGCCAATGGCTAAGAAGCAACCAGTCGTGGCCGTGGCCACAAAGCCGTTCAAGGATTCGGCCTTTGGACCGGTGCTGGTCGGCGGTCTAGCCGCGCTCACGCTAGTCGCGGCTGTGACCGGATGGTCGTCGACCATGTCGGTCGCTAGCGCCGCCATCTCGTCCGGAAAGGTCGCGGCGGAGGGCAACCGCAAGGCGGTCCAGCATCCGACCGGAGGCGAAGTTGGCATCGTCTTTGTACGCGAGGGACAGCTGGTGGAAGCGGGGCAGAAGCTGATTCAACTTGAATTGGCGGATGCTAAGGCTGAGGCGGCGGTGCTGAACAGCGGTCGTTTGGCGGCGATTTTTCGAGCCTCGCGGCTTCAGGCTGAGCGCGCGGATGCCCCTGAGATCGCGTTTCCCGAGCAATTGCTGGATCAGAAGGCTAATCCCCAGGTGCAAATGTTCTTTCAACAGGAACTTGCTTTGCTGACGGCGCGGCGTGCTGCTTATCTCGGTCAGGTAAGTCTTCTGAAGCAGCAGGTCGACGGCAGTCGCCGCCAGATTGTGGGATTGAATGAGCGGGCTGACGCCGCGCAGGCGCAGTTAAGAAGCATTAAGGACGAGTCGACGTCGCTCCAGCCCCTCGTCAACAAGGGCCTGATTGCGCGCCCGCGGGTTCTCACCTTGGAGCGGACCGCGTCGAGCCTTGAGGGAGACATCGCCACCATATCGAGCCTGATCACGGCGGAAAATGATCGCATTCGGTCGGCCGAGATCCAGATCGCGCAGTTGACCAAGGAACGCCTCGAAACAATTGCACGCGACAGCGCCGAGAATGACGCACGCCTTGCCGAGGTCGAGCCGCGCTTGATTTCGGCGCAGCGGCGCATGACGCAGGGTGTGATTGCGGCGCCCGAAAGCGGTTATGTTTACGGCCTGTCTGTCTTCGGGCCCGGGGCCGCTTTGGCGCCCGGTCAGACGGCACTCGAGATCGTGCCAAAGGATGATTTGATGGTCGTCTCCGTGGAGATAGATCCGACCGACATCAATCGCGTCAGCCCAGGCCAAGCGGCATCGATTCACTTTCTGCCCTACCGGCAGCGCTACAGCAAACCGATCCGCGGCACCCTTGAGAAGGTGTCGGCGGATCGCTTCGACGACAAGGCGGCCAACCGCGTCTATTACAAAGGCGTCGTCAAAGTTAACCCCGATGACATCCACGCTGCGGGGGTCGAGATGACGCCAGGGATGCCCGCGCAGGTGACGATCGAAACCGGAAAGCGCACCATCCTTGCGTATTTTCTTGATCCCATATTCAAGATTTACGATTTTGCTCTCAAGGAACAATAGGAGACATCATGGCGACCGGACGTACAGGACAGGGAATTGACCAATCAAGGGGCGAGACCGCGAGCGGCCGCGCCGTGAATTTGCAAGGCGACAGCCCTGAATTGGTGGCGTTCGCGCTGCTGCGCTATCTCGCCCAACTCGAGCAGGCTCGCGTTCCGGAGACAGGTGTGGTGTTCGACCGTGAGTGGCTGCTTGTTGCGTATGCGGATTGTCTTAACGCGGTGAAGGGCCAGAGCCCTATTGCTTCAATTGCCTCGACGGCTCCAAAGGCACCGTCCACGCCGGCTCGCGGCTCCACGAAACGCTGAGAAGCCTTCTTTAAGCATCGAGCGCCTGTTCTATGAGGCGCTCGTATGCCGGCAAACAGACGGTGCGAAAGTCGTAATTGTCGACGATCAATCGCCGAGCGTTCACCGAAATCAGGGCGCGCCGATCCTGGCTTTCGGCCAGGTCGGCAATCGTCTCGGCCAGCTTCCGGGTGTCGAAAAAGTCAGTGAGAACGCCGGTCTGGCCGTCGTGAACCACTTCCGACACCGGCCCAGTCGCAGAGCCAACGATCGCACAGCCGCAGGCCATTGCCTCCAGGAGCGACCAGGAGAGAATGAAAGGGTAAGTTAGATAGACATGCACCGTCGAGAGGCGGAAGAGATTGATGAGCTCGCGATAGGGGAGGGTTCCCAGGAAGTGGACGCGATCCAGGTCGATGACAGATCCGACCTCGCCGAGCATGGCCTGTTTCCAGGTCCCGCCCTTGCTCGGAGCGCGACCGTATCCCCCTTGTTCCTTGCCGACGATCGCGACCTGTGCGCTTGGCATTAATCTCATGAGGTGGGGCAGCGAACGCATGAAGGTATGGAAGCCGCGATAGGGCTCCAGCGTGCGCGCGACATAGGTGATGAGAATTTGCCCGGGTTGGATCGCACGTCCTGATGGCGTGAGAAGCGGCTCGGCCGGACCCGGTTTCGCCACGGCTGTGTCGACGCCCTCGTGCACGACTGTGATGCGTTTGTGAACAGCGCCCGGAAAAGTCTTCGCTTGCCAGCGGGTTGATGAAACCAGCATGTCGGAGAGTGCCGCCGCCTGCAGCGTTGGAAGATTGCGGAGCGACACGTAATGCATGTCCATTGACGGCACCTGGAACTCAGCGTCAAAGTCCAAATCGCTCGCCTTGCTCCCATAATAATACTCCAGATGCGATATGAGTTTTGTGTGCGGGAAAACGTCCCGCACAAACAGCGCTTCGCCCCAGCCCGGGTGGACAAAACAGAGATCGGGCGAAAAGCCTTTCTTTTTTAGGTCAATCAGGCGCCATCGAACGACATCGCCACGTCGAACCTGTTCGGAAAAAAACGTAAGCGGCGGGAACAGATCTGACGGCGTGTCGCGTCCTGAATTGTAGCTCTCATAACGCACTCGGCCGAAGCCTTGCCCCAACCGTTTGTTCTGACCGAACGCGACGACCTTAAAATCATCACGAGTGCCGAGCTCCGTTGCCAGAAGCTTGTAC
>NZ_JBFUHH010000121.1:0-11071 GCF_056402495.1 Microvirga sp. P4_A5
CTACGACGACGCACAGAAGCGCGTCGTCTACGAGCCCGTGAAACTCAACCAGGAATTCCGCAACTTCGACTTTCTCTCGCCGTGGGAAGGCACTGACTATGTGCTGCCGGGCGATGAGAAGGCGAAGGGGTAAGGGGTGAAGGGTGAGTGGCGAATGGCGAATGGAAGAGGAGGGCGCGTCGTGGCGTGGCCACATCAATTCCTATCGCGACCTTCGTGTCTGGCAGGACGCGATGACGCTTGCCGAGGCGGCTTACACGATGACACGCTCCTTTCCGAAGGAAGAGATGTTCGGCATGGTGTCTCAGATCAGGCGGGCGGCAGTCTCCATCGCCGCCAAAATCTCCGAAGGTCACGGTCGCGAAAGCACCCCTTATTTCGTGAATTTTCTGAGTATCGCTCAGGGCTCGTTGAAAGAGCTGGAAACCCACCTCTTACTGTCGTCCCGCGTTGGCCTCGTGAATCAAACAACCTGCGATCCGATGCTCAGCAAATGCGATACGTTGGGAAAACGGTTGCGCGCGCTGATCAGGACGTTGCAACGCAAGACCGCCGGGGCAACGGCATGATGTCCATGCATTCGCCATTCGCCATTCGCCATTCGCTGGTTCCCAACCAATGACCGAACACAACATCCGCAACTTCTCGATCAATTTCGGTCCGCAGCACCCGGCGGCGCACGGCGTGTTGCGGCTTGTGCTGGAGCTCGACGGCGAGGTTGTCGAACGGGTCGATCCGCATATCGGCCTGCTTCACCGCGGCACCGAGAAGCTGATCGAGTACAAGACCTACACGCAGGCAACGCCCTATTTCGACAGGCTCGACTACGTCGCGCCGATGAATCAGGAGCACGCCTATTGCCTCGCGGTCGAGAAGCTGCTCGGCATCGCGATTCCGCGGCGCGCCCAGCTGATCCGCGTGCTCTATTCGGAAATCGGACGGCTGCTGTCGCATCTTCTGAACGTGACCACGCAGGCCATGGACGTCGGCGCGCTCACGCCTCCCTTGTGGGGGTTCGAGGAGCGCGAAAAGCTGATGATCTTCTACGAGCGCGCATCGGGCTCGCGGATGCACGCCAACTACATCCGGCCCGGCGGCGTCAGCATGGACCTGCCGCCCGCGCTGATCGACGATATCGAGGCGTTCTGCGATCCCTTCCTGAAGGTCGTGGACGATCTCGACACGCTCGTGATCGGCAACCGCATCTTCAAGCAGCGCAACGTCGATATCGGCGTGGTGTCGCTGGAGGATTGCTGGAAATGGGGGTTCTCCGGCGTCATGGTGCGCGGCTCGGGCGCCGCATGGGATCTGCGCAAGTCGCAACCCTATGAGTGCTACGAGGAAATGGATTTCGACATTCCGGTCGGAAAGAATTGTGACAATTACGACCGCCAGGTCATCCGCATGGAAGAAATGCGCCAGAGCGTGCGCATCATGCGTCAATGCATCACCAAGCTGCGCGAGCCCGCGGGGCAGGGTCCTATCAACACCCTCGATGGCAAGATCGCGCCGCCTTCGCGGCGGGACATGAAGCGGTCGATGGAAGCGCTCATCCATCACTTCAAGCTTTATACGGAAGGCTTTCACGTGCCGGCCGGCGAGGTCTATGCAGCCGTCGAGGCGCCCAAGGGCGAGTTCGGCGTCTATCTCGTGGCCGACGGCACCAACAAGCCTTATCGCTGCAAGATCCGCGCTCCCGGCTTTGCGCACCTGCAGGCGATGGACTTCATGTGCCGCGGGCACATGCTGGCCGACGTCGCGGGCATTCTCGGTTCGCTCGACATCGTCTTCGGCGAGGTCGACAGGTAGTTTTCGGCCCGCCACGGAATTCGTGGCGCGGCGTCAAGTCAAAGTCGTGTATGGCCCGGTCAAGCCGGGCCATGACGGTTGAGAGAGGTTAGAATGGCCGTTCGTAGGCTCGCGCCTGATGAAATACAGCCCAAGAGCTTTTCGTTCTCGCCCGAGAACGAGGTTTTTGCGCAGGAGCAGATCGCCAAATACCCGCCGGGCCGCCAGGCTTCGGCGGTGATTCCGCTGTTGTGGCGGGCGCAGGAGCAGGCCGGCGGCTGGTTGCCGCGCAAGGCGATCGAAACGGTCGCGGTGCGCCTCGACATGCCGGACATCCGCGTGCTCGAGGTCGCGACCTTCTACACGATGTTCAATCTCGATCCGGTTGGCAAATATTTCATCCAGTTCTGCGGCACGACGCCTTGCGCGCTGCGGGGCGCGGGCGAGATCAAGAAAGTGCTCGAACGCCGTGTCGGCGAACAGAGCCATGTCTCGGCCGACGGCAATTTCTCATGGCTCGAGGTCGAGTGCCTGGGAGCCTGCTGCAATGCCCCGATGGTGCAGATCAACCACGATTATTACGAAGACCTGACGCCGGAGAATTTCGAGAAGCTCCTCGACGATCTCGCGGCCGGGCGGCCCGTCAAGGCCGGTCCGCAAACGACCCGTCGCGCATCGGAGCCGGAAGGCGACATCAAGACCCTGACGGATGCGTCGCTTTATGACGGCTCCATGATCGGCGCATGGCGCAAACGGTTCGACGAAGAGGCCCTGAAGCCGGTCGAGACCGGCGAGGCCGCAAGCGCCGCGGCAACGACCGCCGCCACGCCCAAGCCCGGCAAACCGGATTCCGGCCGGGCCATCGAGTCCGAGAAAGCGGATACACCGGCCAAGCGCGTGAAGGAAGGCGAGGCCCCGGTGAGCGCCACCGAGCGCCGCGAGAGCTCCGACGCCTCCAGGACGACGATGGCCCCGCAGGATTCGGGCCAGAAGGTTCCGGCTCCGCAGAGCGACAAGTCCTATGTGGGCACGCCCTCGAAGCCGGCAGACGGGCGCCCGACGCCCGACGCGCCGACGACGCCCATCGCCGGAACGCCGCCCTCCGACGCGCAGACCCGCCGCGACGGCAGCGAAAGCAAGCCCGATGTGCTTCCCGATCCCACCAAGAAACGATCCTGAGGAGTGATGTAGCATGCTTCAGGACAAGGACCGCATCTTCACCAATCTCTACGGCCTTCATTCGCCCGATCTCGCGGYGGCGAAGATGCGCGGCAATTGGGACGGCACGAAGTTCCTGCTCGAGAAGGGCCGCGACTGGATCATCGACGAGATGAAGAAGTCCGGCCTTCGCGGCCGTGGCGGCGCGGGATTTCCGACCGGCATGAAATGGTCGTTCATGCCGAAGGTTTCAGACGGTCGCCCGAGCTATCTCGTGGTCAATGCGGACGAGTCGGAGCCCGGCACCTGCAAGGACCGCGAGATCATGCGGCACGATCCGCACCTGCTGATCGAAGGCTGCCTGATCGCGTCCTTCGCGATGAATGCGAACGCCGCCTACATCTACATCCGCGGCGAGTACATCGCCGAGCGCTATGCGCTGCAGAAGGCCATCGACGAAGCGTATGAGGCGCGGTTGATCGGCCAGGACAACATCCACGGCTTCCCGTTCGATCTCTATCTCCATCACGGCGCCGGCGCTTACATCTGCGGCGAGGAGACGGCCCTGCTGGAAAGCCTCGAAGGCAAGAAGGGCATGCCGCGCCTCAAGCCGCCGTTCCCCGCCAATATGGGCCTCTATGGCTGCCCGACGACGGTGAACAACGTCGAGTCGATCGCCGTGGCGGGCACGATTCTGCGGCGCGGCGCGTCATGGTTCTCCAGTATCGGACGGCCGAACAACGTCGGCACCAAGCTGTTCTGCGTGTCCGGCCATGTAAACAAGCCCTGCAACGTCGAAGAGGCGATGGGGCTGACGTTCCGCGAATTGATCGACACCCATTGCGGCGGCATTCGCGGCGGGTGGGACAACCTGCTGGCGGTCATCCCGGGCGGCTCGTCGGTGCCTTGCGTCCCGGCGCATGAGATCATCGACGCGTATATGGATTTCGATACGCTGCGGAACCTGAAATCCGGTCTCGGCACTGCGGCCGTGATCGTCATGGACAAGTCCACCGACATCGTCCGCGCCATCACGCGCATCTCGTATTTCTACAAGCACGAGAGCTGCGGCCAATGCACCCCGTGCCGCGAAGGCACCGGGTGGATGTGGCGCGTGCTCACGCGCATGTCGGAAGGCCGTGCGCAGAAGCGCGAGATCGACATGCTGCTGGAAGTGTCGACCCAGATCGAAGGCCACACCATCTGCGCGCTCGGCGACGCGGCGGCCTGGCCGGTGCAGGGGCTGATCCGGCATTTCCGGCATGAAATCGAGAAGCGGATCGACGATTACGCGGCGAACCCGCATTCCGAATCCGTGATGTTGGCGGCGGAGTAGAGAAGCGAGATGGCAAAAATCATCGTTGACGGCGTCGAAGTCGACGTCCCGCCGGAATTCACCTTGCTGCAGGCGGCCGAGGCCGCGGGCGCGGAGATCCCGCGCTTCTGCTTCCACGAACGGCTGTCGATCGCCGGCAATTGCCGCATGTGCCTCGTCGAGGTGAAGGGTGCGCCCAAGCCCGTGGCGTCCTGCGCCTGGGGCGTGCGTGATTGCCGCCCGGGTCCGAATGGCGAACCGCCGGAAATCCTCACCAAGTCCAAGACGGTCAAGAAGGCGCGCGAAGGGGTGATGGAGTTTCTCCTCATCAACCATCCGCTCGATTGCCCGATCTGCGACCAGGGCGGCCAATGCGACCTGCAGGACCAGGCGATGGCCTACGGCGTCGATACCAGCCGCTATGATGAGAACAAGCGCGCGGTTCCGGACAAGTATCTCGGCCCGTTGATCAAGACCTCCATGAACCGGTGCATTCACTGCACCCGCTGCGTGCGCTTCGTCTCGGAAGTGGCAGGCGTCGAGGATCTCGGCGCGATCTGGCGCGGCGAGGACATGGAGATCACGAGCTATCTCGAGAAGGCGCTCGGCTCCGAACTGCAATCGAACGCCGCCGATCTTTGCCCGGTGGGTGCGCTGACCCACAAGCCGGAAGCCTTCCACTATCGTCCCTGGGAATTGTCGAAGACCGATTCGGTCGACGTGATGGATGCGGTCGGCTCGTCCATTCGCGTCGATTCCCGCGGCCGCGAGGTCATGCGCATTCTGCCGCGCGTGAACGAGGCGGTGAACGAGGAATGGATCACCGACAAGGCCCGCCACATCGTCGACGGCCTGCGCCTCCAGCGTCTCGACCGTCCGTTCGTGCGCGTCGACGGACGCCTGCGTCCCGCCACATGGCAGGAGGCTTTCAGCGTCATCGCCGCGCGCGTGAAGATCGCCGACAGGAAGCGCATCGGCGCCATCGCGGGCGATCTCGCTTCCGTCGAGGAATTGTTCGCGCTCAAGAGCCTGATGCAGAGCCTCGGCGTGGCGAATATCGATGCGCGCCAGGACGGCAGCCTGATGTCGCCGGCCCATGGCCGCGGGTCCTATCTGTTCAACGCGACCATCGCAGGCATCGAGGATGCGGACGCGATCCTGATCGTGGGCGCGAACCCGCGCCTCGAGGCGTCGCTGGTCAACGTGCGCATCCGCAAGCGCTGGCGCATGGCGCCGCCGCCGATCGCCCTGATCGGCGAGCGGGTGGATCTCACCTATCCTTATGAATATCTCGGCGCTGGCGCCGAGACGCTGGCCGAGATCGCGGCCGGCCGTCACGGCTTCGTGGAAAAGCTCAAAGGCGCGAAGAACCCGCTCATCATCGTCGGGCCGGGCGCGTTCGCGGGCGAAGGCGGCCTCGCCGTCCTGTCGCTCGCAGCACAGCTTGCCGACAATGTCGGCGCGGTCCACGAGGGCTGGAACGGCTTCTCGGTTCTGCACAACGCCGCCTCGCGGGTCGGTGCGCTCGATCTCGGCTTCGTGCCGGGCGCGGGCGGATTGAGCGCGCGTCAGATGGCCGACGGCGGCGTCGATGTGTTGTTCAACCTCGGGGCGGACGAAATCGACATCGCGCCCGGCGCGTTCGTGATCTATCAGGGAACCCACGGGGACCGCGGCGCGCACCGGGCCGACGTCATCCTGCCGGGTGCGACCTACACGGAGAAGTCGGCCACTTACGTCAATCTGGAAGGCCGCGTGCAGATGGCCAACCGCGCCGCCTTCGCACCCGGCGATGCGCGCGAGGATTGGGCGATCCTGCGCGCCCTGTCGGATGTGCTGGGTCAACGCCTGCCGTTCGATTCGCTCAGCGCGCTTCGCCAGAAGCTTTATGCGGAGCATCCGCATTTCTCGGCGCTCGACACCATTGCGCAGAGCGACGTCGGCGCGGGCGTCAAGGCCTTGGCCGCCATCGGCGGAACACCCGGACGCGAGGCTTTCGTCAGCCCCGTGAAGGATTTCTACCTCACGAACCCGATCGCCCGCTCGTCGCAGGTCATGGCCGAGTGCTCAGCGCTCGCCCGTCATGTCCGGCTCGAAGCGGCCGAGTAAGAGGATCGGAATATGGAACTCGGAGATATTCTCCTCAGCGTTGCGATCATGGTGGGCAAGAGCCTGCTGCTCCTCGTCGCGCTTCTGATCTTCATCGCCTATGCGCTTCTGGCCGATCGCAAGATCTGGGCCGCGGTGCAGCTTCGTCGCGGTCCCAACGTCGTGGGTCCGTGGGGCCTGCTGCAATCGTTCGCGGACCTTTTGAAGTTCGTGCTCAAGGAGCCGGTGATTCCGGCCCCCGCCAACAAGGGCATGTTCCTTCTCGCGCCGCTGCTGTTCTGCGTGCTGTCGCTCGCCGCCTGGGCGGTCATTCCGCTCGATGCCGGCTGGGCCATCGCAAACATCAATGTGGGAATTCTCTACATCTTCGCGATCTCGTCGCTCGGCGTCTATGGCGTCATCATGGGCGGCTGGGCGTCGAACTCGAAATACCCGTTCCTCGGCGCCCTGCGCTCGGCCGCCCAGATGGTGTCCTACGAGGTCTCCATCGGCTTCGTCATCGTCACGGTGCTGATGTGCGCCGGAACGCTGAACCTGTCGGGCATCGTGGAATCGCAGAATACGGCGTTGGGCATTCTCGGCTGGTACTGGCTGCCGCTCTTCCCGATGTTCGTGGTGTTCTTCATTTCCGCCATGGCGGAGACCAACCGCCCGCCCTTCGACCTGCCGGAAGCCGAATCCGAGCTGGTCGCTGGCTACATGGTGGAATATTCGTCCACCCCGTACCTGCTGTTCATGCTCGGCGAATACGTGGCCATCATGACCATGTGCTCGATCGGCACCATCCTGTTCCTCGGCGGCTGGCTGTCCCCGATCCCGTTCGCGCCCTTCACCTGGGTTCCGGGGGTGATCTGGTTCATCCTCAAGGCGAGCTTCCTGTTCTTCATGATGGCCATGGCGAAAGCCATGGTGCCGCGCTACCGTTACGATCAGCTCATGCGCCTCGGGTGGAAAGTTTTCCTTCCGCTCTCGCTCGCCATGGTGGTGATCGTCGCCGGCGTTCTGATGCTGACCGGCCTCGCGCCGGGCATGCGCTAAAAGGGGATCGATGGCGATGAGGCTCGATCAGGTTGCAAGATCACTTCTGCTGACGGAGTTCGTGTCCGGGTTCATCCTGGCCATGAAATATTTCTTCAAGCCGAAGGCCACCATCAATTATCCGTTCGAGATGGGACATCGCGGACCGCGTTTCCGCGGTGAGCACGCGTTGCGCCGCTATCCGAACGGGGAGGAGCGCTGCATCGCGTGCAAGCTCTGCGAGGCGATCTGTCCGGCCCAGGCCATCACCATCGAGGCTGGACCGCGCCGGAATGACGGCACACGCCGCACCACCCGCTACGACATCGACATGGTGAAGTGCATCTATTGCGGCCTTTGCCAGGAAGCCTGCCCGGTCGACGCCATCGTGGAAGGCCCGAATTTCGAATTCTCGGTCGAGACCCGCGAGGAGCTTTACTACGACAAGGCCAAGCTGCTCGATAACGGCGATCGCTGGGAGCGCGAGATCGCGCAGAACATCGCCAAGAACGCGCCTTATCGGTAAGGGCGAATGGGGAGTGGCGAATGGCGAATGGAAAAGAGACGAAAGAGTGTGATGAAGGAACATTCACACCTCTTCGCGCCGGCTTACCATTCGCCATTGGCTATTCGCCACTCACCAGAATAACAACGCCGGATATCCGGCACAGGAATTTCGCATGACGGTTACAGCCGCCTTCTTCTATCTCTTCGCGACCGTGGCGGTCGCCTCCGGTTTCATGGTGATCGCCTCGCGCAATCCCGTGCAATCGGTGCTGTTCCTCATCCTGGCCTTCGTCAACGCGGCGGGCCTGTTCCTGATGATGGGCGCGGAGTTCCTGGCGATGATCCTCGTCATCGTCTATGTGGGCGCGGTGGCGGTGTTGTTCCTCTTCGTCACCATGATGCTCGACGTGGATTTCGCCGAGCTGCGACAGGGCTTTCTGCAATACCTGCCCTTCGGCGCGCTCATCGGCGTGGTGTTCTTCCTCGAACTCACCCTCGTTCTCGGGGCCTACATCGTCGATCCCGGCCTCGTGCGGTCGCCGGCGGTCCCGATTCCCTCGCCGGACGTGATGACCAACACCGAGGCGCTCGGCCATGTGCTCTACACGCGCTACTTCTACTTCTTCCAGGCGGCGGGGCTGATCCTGCTGGTCGCCATGATCGGCGCCATCGTGCTCACCTTGCGTGAGCGCAAGGGCATCCGCCGTCAGGACATCTCGGTACAGAACGCCCGGACGGCGCAGGATGTGGAGCTGCGCAAGGTTCCCTCCCGCCAGGGCATATAGGAGACACGCGATGGTCATCGGCCTCAGCCATTATCTCACGGTCGCGGCGCTTCTGTTCACGCTCGGCGTGTTCGGCATCTTCCTCAACCGCAAGAACGTCATCGTCATCCTGATGTCGATCGAGCTGATCCTGCTCGCCGTGAACATCAACATGGTGGCTTTTTCGACACATCTGAACGACATCGTCGGCCAGGTCTTCGCGCTTTTGATTCTAACCGTAGCGGCGGCCGAAGCCGCCATCGGCCTTGCCATTCTGGTGGTGTTCTATCGCAACCGCGGCTCCATCGCGGTTGAAGACGTCAACATGATGAGGGGCTGAGGCCGAGAAATACGACATGTATCACGCAATCGTCTTCCTGCCGCTCGTCGGCTTCCTCATCGCAGGCCTGTTCGGACGGGTTCTCGGACCGCGTCCGAGCGAAATCGTCACCACGGCGTTTCTGTTCGTCGCGGCGGCCTTGTCGTGGGTGGCGTTCTTCCAGGTCGGGTTCGGCTCCGGCGCGACGCGGGTGCAGGTCGCCCAATGGATGTCGGTCGGCGACCTCGTGGTCGATTGGGCTTTCCGCATCGATACGCTCACCGCCGTGATGCTGGTCGTCGTCAACACGGTCTCGGCCCTCGTCCACCTCTACTCCATCGGCTACATGCACGAGGACCCGCACCGGTCGCGGTTCTTCGCCTATCTGTCGCTCTTCACCTTCACCATGCTCATGCTGGTGACCGCCGACAACCTGGTGCAGATGTTCTTCGGCTGGGAAGGCGTCGGCCTTGCGTCCTACCTGCTGATCGGCTTCTGGTATCAGAAGGAATCGGCGAACGCGGCCGCCATGAAGGCCTTCATCGTCAACCGCGTCGGCGATTTCGGCTTCCTGCTCGGCATCTTCACGCTGTTCGTGCTGTTCGACGGCGTGACGTTCGACCAGATCTTTCCGCGCGTGGCGGAATTCGCCGATCAGCGCTTCGTATTCCTCGGCCACGAATGGCACGCGCTCACGGTCGCGGCGCTGCTGCTGTTCATGGGCGCCATGGGCAAGTCGGCGCAGTTTCTCCTGCACACCTGGCTGCCGGACGCCATGGAGGGACCGACGCCGGTATCCGCCCTCATCCACGCCGCCACCATGGTGACGGCGGGCGTGTTCATGGTCGCGCGCATGTCGCCCGTCTTCGAATATGCGCCGACCGCGCTCACCTTTGTGACGGTCATCGGCGGCATCACGGCCTTCTTCGCCGCCACCGTCGGTCTCGTCCAGAACGACATCAAGCGCGTGATCGCCTATTCGACCTGTTCGCAGCTCGGCTACATGTTCGTGGCGCTGGGCGTCGGGGCCTACGGCGTGGGCGTGTTCCATCTCTTCACGCACGCCTTCTTCAAGGCGCTGCTGTTCCTCGGCGCCGGCTCGGTCATCCATGCGATGCATCACGAGCAGGACATGCGGAGCATGGGCGCGCTGCGCAAATACATCCCGTTCACCACGGCGATGATGGCGATCGGAACGCTGGCGCTCACCGGCTTCCCGTTCACGGCAGGCTATTATTCCAAGGATGCGGTCATCGAGTCGGCCTATGCGGCGCATTCGAGCGCCGGCAGCTTCGCGTTCATTGCAACGGTGGTCGCGGCCTTCATGACGTCGTTCTATTCCTGGCGCCTCTTCTTCATGACGTTCGAGGGTCCCGCGCGCTGGGATGGCGCGGCCCATGCCAGCAGCCATGAAGGCGCGGAGCACGATGCGGAAGGGCACGACATCGCCGCTTCGACCCATGGTGCGCACGACCATGGCCAGCATGGCGAGCACAAGCCGCATGAGAGCCCGCTCGTGATGCTGGTTCCGCTTGCGCTGCTGGCGCTCGGCGCGCTGGTCGCCGGCCTGATCTTCCACAATGCCTTCATCGGCGAGGGATCGGCGGAATTCTGGAAGGGTGCGATCTTCACGCGTCCGGACAACCACATCCTCGAGACCATGCACCACCTCCCGTTCTGGGTGCCGCTGATCCCGACCGTGATGATGATCGCAGGCTTCGTCCTCGCGGTGTACATGTACATCATCGACACCAAGAAGCCCGCGCAGCTCGCCACCGACCATCCGGCGCTCTACCGCTTCCTTCTCTACAAATGGTATTTCGATGAGCTCTACGACGCGATCTTCGTGCGTCCCGCGCTGAGCATCGGCCGCTTCCTGTGGCGCATGGGCGATGGACGCATCATCGACGGGCTTGGTCCTGACGGGGTCTCGGCGCGCGTCCTCGACGTCACACGCGGCGTGGTGCGGGTGCAATCGGGCTATCTCTATCATTACGCCTTCGCGATGCTCATCGGCGTTGCGGCCTTCATCACCTTCTATCTCTTCCGGGGGGCACATTGATGCTCGGTTTCGGCATTCTCTCCGGCCTGCTC
>NZ_JBFUHH010000122.1:0-10956 GCF_056402495.1 Microvirga sp. P4_A5
GGTCTCGACATTCAGTTTCGGCCGGACACGACGGATATTCCGACTCCCTACTACAAGGGCAGTAAGCTAATCACCCCCACCGTCCCGTCATCCGATGCGTTCTTCTCGGCAAAGAACTTTTACGCCAGTGAGCACATGCAGCGCGACGACGCACAGAAATGGGAAACAACGCTCTCGCGGACGAAAACCAAGCGGGCTACCTCGCTCAACCAGCCGGCGTTTGACGTCAGTTACATGGCTCGCGAGCATGGGCATGGCGGTCGCCGCACCGCCAATATGAAACTTGCATTAGCTTTGACCATCCGAAATCGATCCGCGCCCGATCTCTACGATCGTGTGATCGTTAGCTCAGCCAACCGCCTCCAGCCCATGCGCGCCCGCACGGGGGTGCAGGTGCCAATCCGCTTGCCGAAGTGAGATGTCCGTAGAGATAAAGGCAGCGGGACGTCTTCAACTGCGACCTCTGGGGCACCGCCTGCCGATAGTCAAACGGTGGGAGCGAGCGGAGTAGCCGATCGTGCAGTATACGCACGCGGAGTTAGAAGGCGGAGGTCCAGACTGGTCGAGGAAGAATAGCTCTGCTCTTTGGGAAATGCGGCCGGCTGGTGCCGGTTACGGGCTCAAACTCGTGATCTACCGCTTACAAGGCGGTAGCTCACCAAGCCGCTCGCCTCCGAAGACCCCTAGTTGATTCGTCTTCCGGTCTCTCTCACGGCCAAAAGCAAAAGATCCTTGAACCCTATTTGCACCCAGCTCTCCACAACGAAAAGGCCGCCCTTGGAGGCGGCCCTTCGTAAAATACTGATTTTATTATGGTATTTTGGTCGGAGCGAGAGGATTTGAACCTCCGACCCCTAGTCCCCCAGACTAGTGCGCTAACCGGGCTGCGCTACGCTCCGACGCCTCAACGGCTTGGTTTCTCTAACTTTTCGGATCGTGGGGCGCAACCCCCAGAAGTGACCTTTCTGTCAAAAGGTTGCGTCTATGGCGTCTCGGGCCAAGCCTGGCCTACTTTCAGACTTGGAAGAAGTTCCCGCATGGCGGATTCGAAAGACGGCAGCAGGAACCTGTTCCCGTAACTGCTCAGGTGATCACCATCGAAGAACAGCGGCTGGCCATCGCGCCAGGCGCCGCATTGTTCGCCTGGACACAGGATCGGAAAAGGATCCCAGACGCGCACGCCGGGGACTTGGCGCATGATTTCGGCGAAAGAGCCGAGTACGGGCTGGCGATGGGAATCCAGAAGTGCGCGCGTCGTGTTGAAGCCCTCTCTGTAAATAGGGTTGGATCGATTGAACCAGTCGGCGCAACGGAACGGTGGGGCCTTGAAGACGGGTTTTGGACCTTCGAGGACGATGTGGACGCCCCGCGTTGCAACTAATTCGAGAACATCGACCGCGTCGGCGACAGCGCGCCGCCGTCCGGCATCCGCCTTGGGACCCAGCATCTGATTCCCCGCATGGCGCTCGCCCAGATAGCTCCACTGGTCCGACAAGCGGGCTAGGCGCAGCGAGGGCAGGAAGAGAACGTCACCGGATTTCACTCGGGTCAGAAGATCGGCGACCGTCGCGGCGTTGATCTGCCGGCACGAGGGTTCCTCGGAATCGCGCCAAGGCTGCAAGCTCACGAAGGAGCAGCCATTCGTATACGCATAGACAACCGTGCCCGTGCGCTTTGCGAATTGCTTGAACAATTCGTCATATGCCGCCGCATGAGAATCGCCGATGACGTAAAGGCTCGCCCCGTTTCGGGCGTCCGGCGTGGCGCAGCCTGTCGCCTCGTAGACCCAAAGCCTTCCCCCGGCGACGCGTCTGCCCTCGGGCTCGRCACTGCAGCCCGGTTGATCTATCTCGGCAGGCGTCACATTGGGGTACCAGATCGCTGCGTGCCGGTTCACGGTGCTGAGCGAGAGCCTGTCGGTGAAGTTGCCGATCAGCATCGCTACCAGGAAGCCGCATCCGACGACCAGCAATCCTCCGGCGATCGCCGCGCCCGAGCCGAGGCTGCCCATCCGGCTTCCGTGGCGGACCGGCTGCTCCACGAAACGCCACGACGCGATTGCCAGCAAGAACGTCAGCCCGACTGCAAGACCTCGCGATGCAAATCCCTCGAGGCCGAGTGTCCAGCGGAACAGGACATAGATCGGCCAATGCCATAGATAAAGGGAATATGAAATCTTGCCGATAAATACGAGTGGCGTGTTGCCGAGCAAGCGATGCAAGCCCTCGAGTTCCCCGTGCCGATGAAGGCTCCAGATCACTCCGAGAGTGCCCAATATTGCGGGCAGGACCGCCGGCACAGGGAAATTCGCCGGCGGCGTCAGCACGAAGGCGAGGAACAGCAAGACCAGCGAACCCGTCCCCGTCAGCATGCGAGCAGGTCGCGTGGCGGCAACAGAGCTTGTCTTCCGGCTATCGATCCACTGGAACAGCAGCACCCCGGCGGCGAGTTCCCAGAACCGGCTGGGCGTGAGGTAATAGGCCTTGATCGGGTCCGTCTGCGTTTGCCACGCACCCCATGACAGAGAGACGATAAAAGCTGCCGCGACGAGAATGACGGCGAGCCGCCTTCCCCTCTCCCCGCCCAGCCAGGCCGCGAACAGAAACGGAAAAATCAGGTAGAATTGTTCTTCGACCCCAAGCGACCAGGTATGCGTGAACGGATTGAACTCCGAGGTGGGCGCGAAGTAATCCCGGCCGTTGCGCGCCAGAACGAAATTGCTCAATCCGAAGAACGCGAAGAGCCCCGTTTTCTGATTGGCATCGCTGAGCCAGGAAACCGGAATGAACAGGACCGTCAGCACGCTCGTGATCAACAGGCACACAATCAGCGCCGGGGCGATCCGCCTGAGGCGGCGAGCGTAGAAATTAACGAGGAACGCTCCGATGCCGCGGCCGTGAAAATGCGCCATTGAGCCGCTGACCACAAACCCGGAAATGACGAAGATCACGTCGACGCCGACAAAGCCTCCCGGCAGCCACGGGGCGTGCAGATGATAGAGCAGCACAGACAGCACGGCGATCGCCTGAAGGCCGTCGATGTAAGCGAAATAGGGTGTCCGCTCCGTGGAGCGCGCGGGCGACTACATAGGAATTCTCGGCAAGGTGAGCGGCTCGGGCAGATGATATACCGTCTGGGTGACGGCAATTCTCACGTGTCTGCGTCAGCGTCGCTACGAAGAGAGGACAATACGCGGTCGCATTCCAGGAGTTGCTGAAGGGCGACATGTAGTGTTTCGAGATCGATCGAGGGGATCTCAGCGAGGATGCCAGCTGGGAGTGCCTGCAAATCATCGTCCGGGCTAGCGTCCTGCWAATCGTTGCGAAGGGCGGTGGTGGCCTGCTCCCCGCGCCCGACGGATTGCACGAAGCGGACGCCCTCTTCCTTCAGGATTCGCTGGACGCCCTTGATGGTGTAGCCTTCGCCATACAGAAAATGTCGGATGCCCTTGAGCAGGTCGATGTCGTCCGGGCGGTAATAACGCCGGCCACCGCCGCGCTTCAGCGGCTTGATGTGGGCGAAGCGCGTTTCCCAGAAGCGCAGGACATGCTGCGGGAGGTCGAGGTCTTCGGCGACCTCGCTGATGGTGCGGAATGCGTCGGGGCTCTTGTCCATGGCACGCTCGCCGTTGCGGTTCAGTCTTCGTCGTTGGCGACTTCGCCGTTGATGTGAGCTTTCAGGACGTTCGACGGCTTGAAGACCATCACGTGCCTTGGATTGATCGGCACCTCGATGCCGGTCTTGGGATTGCGTCCGACGCGTTCGCCCTTGCTGCGCACGATGAACGAGCCGAAGGACGACAGCTTCACGGTCTCGCCGGCGGCGAGCGAATCGCAAATCTCGGCCAGCACCCGCTCGACCAACTCCGCCGATTCGGTCCGCGAGAGGCCCACCTTCTGATAGACGGCCTCGCTCAGGTCAGCTCGCGTTACGGTTTTGCCTGCCATCCCGCTCCCCAGCGTTCGGTTTCACAATCAATCGTCGCCACCCGGACCACGAGGATCCCGGCAGGATGCGGCCCGAAAATCGGCCGCACGCCTCGGCGCCCCTGCTCCGTCGAAGACGCTATGCAGATGGACGAACCGGGTCAACCGTCGTGGTGACGGCCGGCTCCGCGTCGCGTCACCACCGGATCAGCGCACTGCCCCAGGTGAAGCCGCCGCCGATGGCCTCGATCATCACCAGGTCGCCATCCTTGATGCGCCCATCCTTGCGCGCCACGTCGAGCGCGAGAGGGATCGACGCGGCCGAGGTGTTGCCGTGCTTGTTGACGGTGATCACGACTTTTTCGGGCGCGATGCCGAGCTTGTCGGCGCTCGCCGTAATGATCCGGCGATTGGCCTGATGCGGCACGAACCAGTCGAGATCCTCGGCGGTGGTGCCCGTGGCGTTGAACGCATCGCGAATCACGTCCATCACCATCCCGACGGCGAAGCGGAACACTTCCTTGCCTTCCATCTTCAGCACGCCAGTGGTTTTCGTCGAGCCGGGGCCGCCATCCACGTAGAGCTTGTCGCGGTAGCGCCCGTCCGAGCGCAGATGCGAAGTCAGCACCCCGCGATCGGCCGACGTGCCCTCGCCTTCCGCCGCCTCCAACACGATGGCGCCGGCGCCGTCGCCGAAGAGCACGCAGGTGGTGCGGTCGTTCCAGTCGAGCAGGCGCGAGAAGGTTTCGGCGCCGATCACGAGGGCGCGCTTGTGCGATCCCGAGATCAGGAACTTGTCGGCCACCGACACCGCGTAGACGAAGCCGGTGCAGACGGCCTGCAGGTCGAAGGCCGCGCCATGTGTCATGCCGAGGCCGGTCTGGATCTGGGTGGCGGTGGACGGAAAGGTGTAATCCGGCGTCGAGGTCGCGCAGATGATGAGGTCGATATCGTCGGGCTTGAGGCCGGCATCGTCGAGCGCCGCCCGGGCCGCGCGAATGCCGAGCATCGACGTGGTCTCGCCCTCCTCGACGATGTGGCGCTCCTCGATGCCGGTGCGCTGCACGATCCAGTCGTGGGAGGTATCGACGAACTTCGCGAGGTCGTGGTTCGTCACGACGCGCGCCGGCAGATAGGAGCCGACGCCGCGGACGATGGAACGGATGCGTGTCAAGTTGGAGCCTTCCTCAGGCCTGTTGAGYGACCGGATCATGATCGAGCATGACGCGTATCGTCTTCATTAATTCGAAATGCGCCATATCATACGCAACGTCGATGGCGCTCGCGAAACCGAGCGCATCGGTGCCGCCGTGACTTTTCACCACAACGCCCTCGAGGCCGAGAAAGACGCCGCCATTGACCTTGCGGGGGTCCATCTTGTCTCTCAGCGCGTCGAAGGCCTGCCGGGCGAACAGGTAACCGATCTTGGCCATGATGGTCCGGCTCATGGCGGCGCGGAGATATTCGCCGATCTGCTTGGCGGTGCCCTCGGCGGTCTTCAGCGCGATGTTGCCGGCGAAACCTTCGGTCACCACAACGTCCACGGTGCCCTTGCCGAGGTCGTCCCCCTCCACGAAGCCGTGATAGGCGAGGTTTGGAAGGTTCGCCTCCCGCAGAATGCGCCCCGCCTCCTTGACCGCCTCGATGCCCTTGATCTCCTCGGTGCCCACATTCAGCAACCCGACGGTCGGGCGCTCGAGATCGAAGACGATCCGCGCCATCGCGGCGCCCATGATCGCCATGTCGACGAGATGCCCCGCATCCGCCCCGATGGTGGCCCCCACGTCGAGCACGATGCTCTCGCCCCGCAAGGTCGGCCACATGGCGGCGATGGCCGGGCGTTCGATATGCGCCATGGTCTTGAGACAGACCTTGGCGGTCGCCATCAAGGCGCCGGTATTGCCGGCCGAGACGGCCGCATCCGCCTGCCCGTCCTTGACCGCCTGCACGGCCCGCCACATGGAGGATTTTCCCCGGCCCATGCGGATCGCCTGGCTTGGCTTTTCGTCCATGCCGATGGCGAGATCGGTGTGCAGGACCTCCGTGACCTCCTTCAGCTTCGGATGCTGCGCGAGGAGCGGATTGATGAGCGCCTCGTTGCCGACCATCAGGAAGCGGATGCCCGGATGGCGCTCCAGAGCCAGAACCGCGCCCGGAACCACGACGGAGGGACCATGGTCCCCGCCCATCGCATCGAGCGAAATACGAACTGGTTTTGGCATGAAATGGCGTTTCTTTCGGTTCCGGGGGAGCAGCGGGCGGAAAATAGCGGTTTGCCGGGTCTCCGCAACCGAATTCTGCGCCTTCCCAAACAGACGCTACGTCAACAATTTAGCGTAAAAGCGGACCGGCCTCTCATTCCTTCGCCTTGAGCGCCGCGAAGGGCGACATCTCCTTGTCCGCCGGGTCCTTGTAGTCAAAATTTACGCCGGGCTTGCGTGGATAGGGGTCGAGCCCCAGGGCCAGGAATTCGGCCACGACGGCGCCGAGATCGATCCGGTTGTTGACGATTTCGTCGGGCGGTTCGTATTCGTGCATTTCGGTCGGGGGCTCGGGGGGCATTCCGCTCGGTTCCGCGAAATCCACCTCGACCCGTTCGCTGACGGTGGAATCGAAGGGCTCGAGGGTCGCCACGCAGATCTGGGTGATGCTCGCTTTCACGTCACCCACCACATGCACGCCCTTGGCGGTGCTGGTCAGGGTGAGGTCGGCCGCGAGGGACTGGATTCCGGCGAGGCCGAAATCCCTGGCGAGCGCGGCGCATTCCTCGGCGGTGGCGTGCACGTGCACGTGCCGCCCGGCGGGCGGGACATTGCCCACATCGGTCGGTCGCGACAGTGGCCCAACGGATTCAGGGGTCATCGTTTGGTTGCTCCCATGGGCTCGGCTCAGGCGCCGAAAGACTCAGGCTCAGGAAAGACGTGGCCCTCTTCCAGCAAGGTCGCAAGACCCGCCTGCTTCAGGCTCCGATCCACCGCGAGCGCGTAGCGGGCCAGCGGATGGGCCGGCGCGTCGGAGCCGACGGCATTCCGACCGAGCGCCAGCGCCAAAGCAGGCTCGTCCACCGCGTCGAGTGGACCGTCATAGGCATGCGCGCGGCCGTAGAAGGCGGCTGCGAGCTTCTTCATCCGCTTCGGCACGACAGTATCGCCGATACCCATTTCCCGTAGGGAAGCGTCGATATCCTGGAAGAAGGCGTCGGTCAGATCCTTCGCCACTTCATCCGCCGGCGGCGGCAGGTCGCGCAGGGCCCTGAGGACCACGATCGTGTGGAGCGAAACGGATTCGAAGCGGCCCTCGATCGTGTCGGGAATCCCAAGCGTGCCGTAGAGGCCGGGATTGCGAGACGCATCGGCGATACGCTGGTAAAGCTTCGCAATCGTGGCGCGCCGCGGATCCTTTCGAAAAAGATTGAAGATCGCTCGCGAGATCAAGTGGGCTTGCCTTCCTACCTTGTCAAAATGACCACCCCGGGGTACGCCATCCCCATCCGAAGGCGCAAGCTTATCCGCGCCGCAGACTGGGAAGAACCATACGATGCGTCGATATAAATCACTTTTCGTACGCTTGGCCGCGGTTACCCTGCTCGCTTCGAGCGTGGCCGGTTGCATGGGTGGCGAGACTTTCCAGCGCGGCTATATCGTCGACGAGCAGGCGATCGCCAAGGTCAAGAAGGGCATGAGCGGCGAGCAGGTGCTCACGACGCTGGGCACGCCCTCCACCGTTTCGACCGTCGGCAACAAGACCTGGTACTACATTAGCCAGAAATCGGCCCGCCGTTTCCAGTTCATGCCGGAATCCGTTGTCGATCAGACAGTTACGGCGGTTTACTTCGACAACAGCTTGAGGGTGGAGCGGATCGCTCTGTATGGCCTGCAAGACGGCCAGGTCTTCGATTTCATCTCCCGCACCACCCCCTCGGGCGGTCAGGAGACGAGCTTCCTGGGCCAGCTCTTCAGGGGCGGCAGCAGCTTCAACCCGTTTGGAACCTGATCGCCGACTCCATCGCGTTTGACCGCGAAATAACGTTATGAAGAACATGTGACACCGGCTACCTTCTGCGAAACGGAAGGATATAGCATGACGTTCACAGTGATCCGGGTTGGCGCGGAAACGCGCGTCAACACGACGACCGTTACCCACCAAAAGAATCCGTCCATCACCGCTCTCGACGGAGGGGGATGGATCGTCACCTGGCAGTCGCTCAACCAGGATGGTTCTGGCACCGGCATCTATCAGCAGCGCTATACCAGCGAGGGCGCCGCGGTTGGAGGCGAGAGCCTCGTCAATACCTTCACCCCCAATCCCCAGGACGACCCCGACGTCACGAGCCTTGCCGATGGCGGCTGGGTGGTCGCCTGGCAGTCGTCCCTCCAGGACGGGGACAATTACGGCGTCTACCAGCAACGCTATAATGCGGACGGCACGCTCAGGGGCGTCGAAACCATCGTCAACACCACGACGGCCAGCTCGCAAGCCGGTGCACGCCTGACCGCGCTATCCGACGGGGGTTGGACCGTCACTTGGGTCTCGAAGAACCAGGACGATCCAACCTCCGCAGGCATCTACCAGCAGCGTTACGATGCGACAGGCCCGAAAGTCGCAGGAGAAGTCCTCGTCAACACGACGACGGCCGGCGATCAGCTGAACCCGACAGTCGAGGGGCTCGCCGATGGCGGCTGGGTTGTCGCATGGCATTCGGAATACGACGGATCGAGTTCCGGAATATACCAGCAGCGCTTCAAGGCGGATGGAACGCGGGACGGGGCAGAGACCATCGTGAACACGACAATCTCCGACACACAAAGCTTTGCGAAAGTC
Organism: Microvirga sp. P4_A5; assembly: GCF_056402495.1. NCBI lineage: Bacteria > Pseudomonadati > Pseudomonadota > Alphaproteobacteria > Hyphomicrobiales > Methylobacteriaceae > Microvirga > Microvirga sp. P4_A5. The sequence continues at coordinate 8,748 of NZ_JBFUHH010000122.1, forward strand.
GCAGGCCTTGTTGACGGAGGATGGGTGGTGACCTGGACCTCTAAAAACCAGGATGGTTCCAATTACGGCATCTACCAACAGCGCTACAACGTGGACGGATCGGCTCATGGCGTCGAGACTCGCGTCAACACGGAGACCGCGGATAATCAGTTCGGGCCGAGCGTGGCCGCGTGCAGCGACGGCGGCTGGATTGTCACCTGGGAATCCTGGTACCAGGCGGACCCCACCGGCCCCGACATCTATCAGCAACGCTACAACGCCGACGGATCGCCGCGCGGTTCCGAGACGCTCGTCAATGCCCCGGCTCCTGACATCCAGGACCAGGCGGAAATCGCGACCTTCGAGGACGGTGGCTGGGTCGTTACCTGGGAGTTGCGGGGCCAGACGGCGGATTCGACTACGGCATCTTTCAGCGGTACTATCAGGCGACGGGCGGGACCGTGCTGCGGAACGTCGCCGAGACCGCCATCGGCACGGGGGCGGACGAAACGCTGTCAGTGGCGGCCGGCGGCGTGAGCGCGGGAGATATTCTCGACGGCGGAGCCGGCACCGACACGCTGGTGCTGCTGGAGACAGGCCCCCTTGACCTGACGCAGGCCAGCTCCTTCACGGGTTTTAAAATCTTCCACGGCTCGGCCGGCAACGATGCGATCATCACCACTGGCGCCCTGCTCGCCGGCGTGACCGTCATCGACGGAAAAGGGGGCACAAATACGCTGAGGCTTGAGGGCGGCGGCGCCGTCAATCTGTCTCCCATCGCCGTCAGCAATATCATGTCGATCGCGCTACAAAACGCTGCCGGGACCCATCTGACTCTCGACGACAAGGCGACCGCGCTCCTCGTAAGAGGAAACGCAAGCGCCACCGACAGCGTCACGGTCACGGGCGAAACTCTCACGGTGCAAGAGCGTGGAATCCTCTTCAGCCACGGCATCGAGACGGTTACCGACGATGCGGGCACCTTCACCAACAGCGCTCCCGCGGCGCTCGCACTTGCTGGAGCCGCCGTCAGCGAGCTTGCGGCCAACGGCGACGGTCGGCACGTTGTCGGTCACCGACCCGGATGCGCCTAACGACGCCCATACCTACACGCTAGTCGACGATGCGGGCGGGCGCTTCGACATCGTTGGGGACAAGATCGTAGTGAAAAATCGCGCGCTGCTTAACTATGAGCAGCAACCGACAAGCTACCCCGTCATCGTTCGCGTCACCGATGCGGGCGGGTTGGCTCTGGCCAAGCAGTTTACCATTTCCGTGACAGATGAGAATGAGGCTCCCACGGCGATCGCGCTCTCGGGAACGGGCATCGGCGAGAATGCAAGTGACGGCGCCACCGTCGGGACGCTGTCGGTCACCGACCCGGATGCGCCCAATGGCCTACATGTCTACACGCTGCTGGACGACGCGGGCGGACGGTTCGCCATCGTTGGCGACAAGATCGTGGTGAAGAACGGTGCGTTACTCGATTACGAGCAAGCGACCAGCCACGTCGTCACCGTGCGCGTCACCGATGCTGGAAACTTGCATGTGGACAGGCAGTTCAATATTTTTCTGACCGACGTGAATGAGACCCCTGCTCCAGACTCGCTCAAACCCGTTAACCTCGCCGGCGGGCCCGGCGCGGAGACCCTCAGCGGAGGGGGCGCCGACGATCTTCTTGTCGGCGCCGGCGGAAACGATGCCCTCCGGGGCGAGAGCGGAAACGACATCCTGAAGGGCGGCCTCGGCAAGGACATCCTCACGGGCGGCACGGGCAAGGACATGTTCTTCTTCGACACGAAGCCGACCAAGACCAACCTCGACACGGTTACAGATTACAACGCCGTGGACGACGCGCTCTATCTCGACAACAAGTACTTCCCGAAGCTCGGTATGAAAGGCTCGACGGCGAAGCCCCAGAAACTCGACAAGCAGTTCTTCAGCCTCAACAAACCCAAGGACAAGACCGACTACCTCTTCTACGTCAAGAAAACGGGCACGGTCTTCTACGATGTCGACGGCTCCGGCTCGAAGGCGGCGGTTGCGGTGGTGGTTCTGAAAAACAAGCCCGCGCTCACCGCCGCCGAATTCTTCGTCGTCTGAAAGCATTGTCCAGCCCTCCCCCGACATTCCGGGGCGCGCCTATGGCGCGAGCCCGGAACCCATAAGCGCTAGCGATATAAGACCGGGCGCGGCGGTTGCGCTTTATCCTGACAGGCTGGCGGTTATG
>NZ_JBFUHH010000123.1:0-10836 GCF_056402495.1 Microvirga sp. P4_A5
GCGCGGCGGCGGGCGGGGTCTGGGCGTAGGCGGCGCCGGCCATCAGGGGCAGCGCTGCGCCGAAAGCGAGAAGATTATTCCGAAGAGATGATAACACTGACATTGGATCCTCTGATGAGCTTTGGTCGCCCATGAACCGGGTCGATCGATGGCCTAGTCTGTTTACGTTTGCAAGCGATGGCATATTTATGTCACAGGATCGCTCGCAATGGGGTTTCCCGGGCTCGGTCGCGGGCCATATAGGGCTGCGCCACCGGGGGCGCAGTCTTTAAGATGCGCTCCCTCGTTATTAGGTCTATAAGGCGGCCCCAAACCGCCCCTCCTCAATTCCTGGTAGTCTGAAGGCTTTCGATGTTCGGTTCTCTCGCGAAGAAAATCTTTGGCTCGGTCAATGAGCGCCGGCTGAAGTCCTTTAAGCCCAAGGTGGAGGCGATCAACGCGCTGGAGCCTGAACTCGCGAAACTCTCGGATGACGAGCTGCGCGCCCGCACCGATGCGTTCAAGGCCGAGCTTGCCGCCGGCAAGACCCTCGACGATATCCTGGTTCCGGCCTTCGCCACCGTCCGGGAGGCCGCCAAGCGGACCCTCGGCCAGCGTCCCTTCGACGTCCAGCTCATCGGCGGCATGGTCCTTCACGAGGGCTCGATCGCCGAGATGCGGACGGGTGAGGGCAAGACCCTGGTGGCGACCCTGCCGGTCTACCTCAACGCACTCGCCGGCAAGGGCGTGCACGTGGTGACGGTGAACGATTACCTCGCCCGCCGCGACTCGGAATGGATGGGCCAGATCTACCGCTTCCTCGGGCTCGAAGTCGGCGTCATCGTGCACGGTCTCGACGATGCGGAGCGCGCCGCCGCCTACCAGGCCGACATTACCTACGGCACCAACAACGAATACGGCTTCGACTACCTGCGCGACAACATGAAGTACGAGATGGCGCAGATGGTCCAGCGCGGCCACAACTTCGCGATCGTCGACGAGGTCGACTCGATCCTGGTCGACGAAGCGCGCACGCCGCTCATCATCTCCGGTCCCCTCGACGACCGCTCGGACCTCTACAACGCCATCGACGTGGTGATCCCGCGCCTCGACCGCGCCGATTACGACCTCGACGAGAAGCAGCGCTCGGTGTCGCTCACGGAGGACGGCACAGGCAAGATCGAGCAATTGCTGCGCGATGCCGGCCTGTTGACGGAAGGCGATCTCTACGACGCGCAGAACGCCACGCTGGTCCACCACATGAACCAGGCGCTTCGCGCCCACACCCTGTTCCAGCGCGACAAGGATTACATCGTCCGCAACAACGAAGTCGTCATCATCGACGAGTTCACCGGCCGCATGATGCAGGGCCGGCGCTATTCGGAAGGCCTGCACCAGGCGCTCGAAGCGAAGGAACACGTCCAGGTCCAGCCCGAAAACCAGACGCTGGCCTCGATCACGTTCCAGAACTATTTCCGCCTCTATTCCAAGCTCGCGGGCATGACCGGCACGGCCTCCACCGAGGCCGACGAGTTCATGGAGATCTACAACCTCGACGTGGTCGAGGTGCCGACCAACCGGCCCGTCTCGCGCCTCGACGAGGACGACGAGGTCTACCGGACGGCGGACGAGAAATACAAAGGCATCATCCGCGAGATCGAGACCGCCTCCGCGCGCGGCCAGCCGACGCTCGTCGGCACGACCTCCATCGAGAAATCCGAGCACCTCGCCGAGCTTCTCATCAAGGACGGTTTCACGCTCATCGATTTCGACAACCCGCACGCGCTGGAGCCGCTCTACAAGGCCGCCCGCGAGGGCAAGGGCATCCGCCATTTTGCCGTGCTGAATGCGCGCTTCCACGAGCAGGAAGCCTTCATCGTGGCGCAGGCGGGCGTGCCCGGCGCCATCACCATCGCCACCAACATGGCGGGTCGGGGCACCGACATCCAGCTCGGCGGCAACGCCAAGATGCGCATCGAGCGCGAGCTCGTGGGCCTCGAGGGCGAGGCGCGCGCGACGCGCGAAAAGGAAGTCCAGGCCGAGATCGACTCGTTCAAGGAAAAGGCGCTCGCCGCCGGCGGTCTCTACGTGCTCGGCACCGAGCGGCATGAATCCCGCCGCATCGACAACCAGCTTCGCGGCCGCTCCGGTCGCCAGGGCGATCCGGGCCGCTCGCGGTTCTTCCTGTCGCTGCAGGACGACCTGATGCGCATCTTCGGCTCCGACCGCATGGACGGCATGTTGTCCAAGCTCGGGCTGAAGGAGGACGAGGCCATCGTCCATCCGTGGATCAACAAGGCGATCGAGCGCGCGCAGGCGAAGGTCGAGGCGCGCAACTTCGACATCCGCAAGAACATCCTGAAATACGACAACGTCATGAACGACCAGCGCAAGGTCGTGTTCGAGCAGCGCAAGGAATTCATGGCGGAGGAGAGCGTCCGCGGCACCATCGACGACATGCGCCACGGCGTCATCGAGGACATCGTGTCCCGCGCGATCCCCGAGAACGCCTATGCGGAGCAGTGGAATGTCGCGGGCCTGAAGGCTGACGTTGCGAACTTCCTCAACCTCGACCTGCCGGTGGACGAATGGGCGAAGGAAGAGGGCATCGCCGACGACGAGATCCGCGAGCGCATCACCAAGGCGGCGAACGAGGCCTATGCGCAGCGCATCGAGGCGAATTCCTCCGACGTCATGACCTATGTGGAGAAGCAGGTCCTGCTCCAGAGTCTCGACCATCTCTGGCGCGAGCATCTCGTGACCCTCGACCATCTGCGTCAGGTCATCGGCTGGCGCGGCCTCGCGCAGCGCGATCCGCTCAACGAATACAAGTCGGAGGCCTTCGAGCTCTTCAACAACCTCGTGGGTCATCTGGGCGAGCAGGTCACCGGCCAGCTCATGCGCATCCAGGTGGTGTTCCAGCAGCCCGAGCCCGCCGAATTGCCGCCGATGTTCGGCCAGCATCTCGACCCGGCAACCGGCGAGAACGAGATGGCAGGGTCCTTCGGATCGCCGATGGGCTTCGGCGCCACCGCCGCGCCCGTCCTCGACCGCGCCCCCCAGCGCGACCCCACCGACCCCTCCACCTGGGGCCGCGTCGGCCGCAACGAACCCTGCCCCTGCGGCTCGGGCAAGAAGTTCAAGCATTGCCACGGGCAGTTCGTGGCTTAAAGCGCGGCGTCTCCACCCCCACGCGGTCATGGCCGGGCGGGACCCGGCCACCCCACGTCATTCTCACGCCGCGCCGCGCGCCGCCCCCTCGGCCGTCATGGCCGGGCTTGACCCGGCCACCCACGCCTTTCTCCTGACGCGCCGGCAGCCCGCCGTGATGGCCGGGCAGTGACATCCGTCATTCCGGGACGGCGGAGCCGGGCCCGGAACCCATAATCGCGAGCTTTTTCAAGATCGGGCGGGACCGTTGTCGCTCCCGTCTTAAAGCCCGGCGTTGATGGGTTCCGGGCTCCGCTCGCGCGGCCCCGGAATGACGGAGTGTCCCGCTTAAAGACGCGCTGTCGACGATAACCGCCCATCGGCAAGGCTCACGCCCGCCCGTCACGGCCCCGGATCGATTTCGCCGAGCGCGATGAAGGCCTCGAACACGAACAGGCACAGGGCCGCGATGAACACGAAGAGGCCGAACACGAACAGTACGGCGATCAGCGATTCGAGCTGGAGGTTGAGCAGGGCCCCCACGAACGCGATCAGCACCAGAAAGGCCGTGGTGGCAGCCGACAGAACCGACAGGCTCATGGATTGATGGACGAGCTTCGCCCGGCGCCGCAGCGTGGGCAGGTCGGATTTGTGCCGGGCCCGCCGCTCATCCGCGTCGTCGATATCGTCGATCAGCCGCATCCGGTCCACCAGCCCGTTCATGCGCGCCAGCAACAACGCCAGAAACGCCACGATCCCGCCGAGCAGAAAAGCCGGCGCCGTGGCAAGCGCGATGACATGGGATATTTCGCTTAAAGAAAGACCTTGAACCATGGATGCCCCGAGGTTGCGGGAGGGATTTCAGCGTGGATTGGGGGGCGTGGCAAGGGTGGGGCGGAGGATATTCCCGCAAGGAGTATCGGCCACGGCGTTCCGCCGCTGTCGCTGACCCGGCCAAGGTTGAAGGGCTGCGCCCCCTGGCGCCTGCGCTGGGCTTTTTGTTTCGCGTTGCGGCCGGTGAGCGTAGCATGAGGCGCGTGGTCCACTACCCGGCCCCAACCCGGAGCTTTCGATGCAGCGCCGATTGGCTGCGATCATGGTGGCCGACATCGTCGGTTATTCGTCCCTGATGGGGACCGCCGAGGAGCGCACGGTCCATCGGGTCGCCGCTTGCCTTGAGCTTATCCGCCGGAAGGTGGCCGACCTCGATGGCCGGGTCTTCAATACCGCGGGCGACGCGTCCCTGGTGGAGTTCGCAAGCCCCATCAACGCCCTGCGCTGCGCCACGGAAATCCGCAACGCCCTCGCGGGCGGCGAGGACGGCGAGGGAGAACCGCTGCGGCTGCGTTTCGGCCTGCACCTTGCCGACATCGTGATCAGCGGGGACGATCTGGTGGGCGACGGCGTCAACGTGGCGGCGCGCATCCAACAGGAGGCGGAGCCCGACACGATCTGCGTGAGCGGTGTCTTCTTCGACAGCATCCGCCGCAATTCGCCTTTCCATTTTGAGGATCTGGGCGAGCGCCATCTGAAGAATTTGGACACGCCGATCCACATCTACCGGCTGACCCGTGAGATGGCACCGCACCGGCTGCAGTCTGCCCCCACCCGAGCGCAGGCCGTAGGCGAAAAGCCCGCGTCGTCCATCGCCGTGCTGCCCTTCCGGGTTATGGGTGGAGATGAGGATCAGCGCTTCCTCGCCGATGGCCTGACGGACGAACTCATCGTCGAACTCGCCCGCTTTCGCCGTCTCTCGGTTCGCTCGCGCAGCGCGAGCTTCGCGGTCGGCGGCGCGAACCTGGATCCCGTCGTGGTCGGCGACGCGTTGCGGGTGCGCTACGTGCTGGAGGGACAGGTGCGCAAGATCGGCGACCAAGTCCGCATCGGGCTTACCCTTACCGAGACCGAGGACGGCGCGGTGGTGTGGAGCACCAATCTGGTGCGGCCCTTCGCAGGCCTTCTCGATCTTCTGGACAAGACCGCGGCCGAAATCGCCGCTCGCGTCTTCGGCCGGATGGAGGATGCGAGCATGATCGTGGCGCGCCGCAAGCGGCCCGAGAACATGACGGCGTTCGAATGCCTGCTGCGCGGCATCGACCACCACCGCCTTGGCGGTGTGCTGGAGGAGAATTCCCGTGACGCGATGCGTTGGTTCACGCGCGCCATCGAGGCTGATCCGAACTATGCGTCGGCCTACGCCTGGCGGGTCTGCGCCGCCGCTGACCTGCCGGAATTCGACCTGGCGGAGAGCGAACCTGACATTCGCCGAGCGCTCGAACTCGACCCCTACGATCCGGAAGCCAATCGCATCATGTCGGTCTTCGAATTGCTCAAGGACAACTTTGATCAGGCCGAAACCCTGATGCGGCGCGCCATGGAGCTCAGCCCGTCTGATGCCTACATCAAGGCGCGGTGCGCTGGCATCTCGACGTTTATCGGCGAGGGCGAGAATTCTTTGAAGCTGCTGGACGAGGCAGAGGCTCTCGACCCGCTCCTTCCCGTCTGGTGCATCGAGGAACGCGGCATCTCCTTCTATGCGCTCGGACGCTACGAGGAGGCGCTTCTGGCCTTGGGAAAGCTGGTCTTCCAGACTTTTCGCTCTCGGCTGTACCGAGCCGCTTCGTTGATGGCACTTGGTCGCCCGGAGGATGCCGCGACGCTGGTGCGGGAAGCCATCGCCAGCAAGCCGAACCTCACTGCTGCGAGCTTCATGATGAAGGAGCGCTATCGCGACAGGGCGGCGAGGCAGCTGCTCCGGCGGCGCCTACGCGATGCCGGCCTGCCGGCCTGATCCACTGCCTATCCGAGACTGTCCCGCAAAATCCGCATGAACACCCGCGCGCCGATGGCGATGAGATCGTCGGGGAAGTCGTAATCGGGGTTGTGCAGGCTCGCGTGACGTTCGCCCGCGCCGAGCAGATAAAACCCCACCGGCGCGCGCGCGCTGAAATGGCCGAAATCCTCGGAGGCGCGCATGGGCAGGAGGCCGCGATCGAAGGGGATCTCCTCGGCCTCGAGCGCCCGGCGCAGGTGGGCCACGGGTTCGGGGGCGCTTTCGCAATGGGGGAAGACGTCGTGATAGGTGATGTCGAGGCCGAGGCCGGTCTCGGCGGCGATCCGCCTGACGAGGGTTTCGGCCCGTTCCCGCAGGTCGGCCATGCGCGAATCGGTGAGCGTCCGCAGGGTCGTCCAGATCTCGCCCCGTCCCGGCGCGACCCCGAAGGCGGGCTCGCCCAGCGACGCGTGGGTGACGGTCAGCATGGCAAACCCCTCATCGAGCGGCCCGCCGCCGCCAAGGGCGGTGAGCGCCGGCATCAGGGCCGCCATGGCGGGCATGGGGGATGCCCCGAATTCGGGCATCGACGCATGGGCGGTCTTGCCGGAGAGGACGATGCGCATGCCCCGCGATGCGCAGCTCACCACCCCGCTGGTGAGCGCCGCCTTGCCGAGCGGCATGCCCGGCATGTTGTGGACCGCGAAGGCAAAGTCCGGCGCGAGCTCGTTAAATTTCGGGTCCGCCACCACGGCGGCGGCGCCCGACCCGTCCTCCTCGGCGGGCTGGAACATCAGCACCGCGCGCCCACGTGCCGGTCGCTGCCGTCCGAGGCCCCGCGCGAGGCCTGYGAGCATCGCCATATGCCCGTCATGCCCGCACAGATGCGCCTTGCCGGGGGTGTTCGAGCGGTGGGCGATGTCCGACACTTCCTCGATGGGCAGCGCGTCGAGTTCCGCCCGGAACATCAAGGTCGGCCCCGGCTCCGCGCCCTCATAGATCGCCGCGACGCCGTGCCCGCCGAGCCCCGTCACGATCCGGTCAGCGCCGGTTGTGGTGAGAAACCGGACGACCTCGCCGGCGGTGTTGACTTCCTCGCCGGACAATTCGGGCGCGCGATGGAGGCCGCGCCGCCATTCGGAAAGCTCGACGATGTCTGCGTTGGTGAGAAACATGAAAAGGGCCTGCGCGCTGTCGGTCTCGTGGCCCTTATGGACCGCATGCCTTCCGGCGACAACGCCGCGCCGGCGCTCTCAAGAGGCCGCCGGGTTGCTCCGGGCGGTCAGCGCCATGAGCGCCTCCGAGAGCCGCTTCTTCGCCCGCTCCACGCCGTTATCGTCGATGGCCTCGATATCGACGAAGAGGTCGAGCCCGGTCGCGTGTTCGCTGATGACCTGCGGCCGCTGCGCCAGCTCGCCCAGCAGCCCCTCGACCTCGTAAGGCACGACCTCCCGGCTGATGCCCTTCATGTCGATGGGCTCGAGCGGACGCGCCCGCACGAGGTCGCGCACGAGGGCGTAGGTCTCGTAGCTGAGGCAGATCCCGCCGGGCTGGGCGATGGATTGCAGGCGCGCGGCGAGGTTCGCCTCGGCGCCGATGATCGTGTAGTCCATCCGGTCGTCGGAGCCGAAATTGCCGACATTGCAATAGCCCGTATTGATGCCCATCCGCGCCCTGAACGGCTGTTCGATTCCGCGGCTGTGCCACATCTGGTTCAGCTGTTCGAGCCGGTGCTGCATGTCGACCGCCATGCGCAGGCAGGCCTTGGCGTCTTCCTCCACGCCTTGCGTATCCGGGTCGCCGAAGAACACCAGCAGCGCATCGCCGATGAACTTGTCGACCGTGGCGCCGTGCTTGAGGGCGATCGCCGACATCTCGGTGAAGTATTCGTTGAGCAGCGCCGTGAGGTCCTCCGGCTGGAGCCGCTCGGAGATGGCGGTGAAATCCTTGATGTCGGAGAAGAAGATCGTCAGCTTCTTGCGCTCGGTCGCGATGGTGGTGTCCTTCTGCCCGCTGAAGATGCTCTTGTAGATCTGCGGCGACAGATATTTGGCGATCTTGAGCGAGATCGAGGCGAGGAAATCGTTGGTCTCCGCGAGCTCGCGGTTCATCCCCTGCACCAGCGCCGATTGCCGTCGCTGCAGGAAGATGAATGTCAGGCCCGCCAGGGCGGCGAGGCCGAAATAGATCAGGAGATATTTGAACGACAGCACGTTGGCGGCGATGGGCTGGGTGACCGAGATCTCCTGGATGCCGCGCACGTCGCCGACCTTCCAGTCGGTCTTCGGGCTGTCCGGGTGGCTGTTGTGGCAGCTCACGCAGACCTCGCCCATCACCACCGGAGCCGCGGCGCGGATCTGGCGGGCGAGCAGCGAGCCCGACGCCTCGACGACGGATTCGGCCGGGTTCGCCCGCAAGGCACGCAGGGCGTTTTGCTCGAAATCGTCAAGCGGGTGGGCCTCGCGCCCCCGGAACGGCAGGTCGGACACGAACCGGTATTTTACCGAGCCGTCATGGGCGCTGATGCGATTGCCGAGCTCGATCGACAAGGTCGCGGGGATCGGGATCGCCCCCGGCACATCGCGGTAATTGTGCGTCATCGTCACGGGGCCCGGCGGCGCTTGCAGCAAGCGCCCCACCACCTCGCTGCCGTAGAAGGCCCGCATGTCATCGATGACCCGGCTGATCTCGCTTACCTGATTGCGGAGCGTCCGCTCCGACAAGTTGCGCAGATCGAGCCAGACGGCCACCGGCAGCCCGACAAGTCCCAGCACCACCGCCGCCACCAGAAGGGGACCGTATGTGCTGTGTTCGCGCGCCGCCTGATTTCCGAGTGGGATCATGGGTCGGGTGTCCCTGCCGGGAGGGATTTATAGCATGAAAAGCGGGGGCAGGGCGCGTTTGTCGGCTGCCGGACGGTGCCTTGGAATCGTGGCATGGTCGTCCGCCTTCGCAGGCAAGCTCGATTGCGTCCGAGGCCGCAAAGTCTCTTGCGCATCACCTTGCTGGGGCCATGATAGGCCCGTGAGGATTCGCGAAGGCTCAACGCTTTGTCGATTCAGCGCCGCCAGACGTGCAACGCAGACCGGATCCGGCGGGGGACGATGCCGCGCTGGGTTCGCGCGGTGCTCGTGGTCGCGTCGGCGGGCGCTTTAATCCTCGATCCGTCCCTGACGAGCGCGCATGACTGGTATCCGGCCTGGTGCTGCGGCGACAACGATTGCCGGGCCCTGTCGGAGGAAAACGGCGAGACGGCGCTCGAGGCCCCCGACGGCTGGCACCTGTGGGACGGCCGCGTCGCCCGGCGCGGAACCGCCAAGATATCGCCGGATAAGAACTTTCATCTGTGCGACGAGCCGACCACGAAGGCCATCATCTGCTTCTTCGTCCCGCCCGGCTCGACCTGACTGGGGTCTTTCTGTTCCCATGAGCGCGGGTCGGCGAAGCGTTTTATCGAAGCGCAGCCAACGCCCCCTCGATGGTACTCGCGCCCAACCGCTCCCAGCGAGGGGAGGAATGCCGTGGCGGGCCGCTATGCGCACAAAAAAACCCGCCGGAAGGCGGGTTTCTTGGTGCGGCCGGTCGGCCGGATTTACTGCGCGGCCGCCAGGTTGACCGGTCCTTGAGCCTGCGCGCGCTTCTGCGGCGCAGCCGTCGGGCCGGCCGGCTTCGCGGTGGCCACGGCCCGTGGCTGGCTCGCCGCCGCCGGAGCGGCGGCCTGCTGGGAAGCCGAGGCCGGTTGCGGGGCCGAGGAGGAGCTGAACAGGTCGCCGATGCCGGTGAGCATCTTCTTGTAGAAGGGGCTCTGCGAATCGGCGGTTCCGGTGGCGGGTGCCGGGGTGGCCGACGCGACCTTCATTTCAGGCGCCGGAGCGGCTACGGCAGGAGCCTGTGTGGCCGGAGCCGGGGCTGCCTTCGGGGCCGACGCGAAGGCGAGAGCCGTCGACGGCAACTCGCGCTTCGGCTTGCCCGTATCGTCGAGGGCGATTTCCTGCGGGCCTGACGAGAGGCCTTCCGGACGGCTGACATCGCCGAACTTGTCGCGCATGCGGGTGTCGACCACGAGCGAACCTTCGGAGCCGGCCACGCCCGCCATCGCGGTGACGAAGGATTCGTGCGAACCGCCATCGTGATAGACGACCTTGACGGGGGCGACGCCGCTGGAGACGAGTTCGGCCACCGCCTGGTCGTCCTGGCGCGCCTTGCGGGTGACCTCGGCGACCACGGTCTCGTCCGTCACGTTGAACTGGTAGCGTCCCGCCGCCACGCTGACGCGGGGCTCATCCTTGGTGACCTCGAAATAATCGGAGCCTTCCTTCAGGTTCTTCCAGAACGCAATGTTCTGATCGAGCCGATGCTGCGCCAGGTTCTTCGGGGTCATGCGGAACGGATAGGACTGGAATTGAAAACCGCGCTGGCCGCCGGAGAGGGATTCGCGGGCGATGGCGTAGATTTCGGCGATGTTTTCGTCCGTCATGGCGAAGCAGCCGCGCGACGAGCACGAGCCGTGCACCATCAGGGCGCTGCCGCTCGCGCCACGGGCGCGGTCATAGGCGTTCGGGAAACCGGTGTCGAACGACAGGTAATAGGCCGAATTCGGGTTCATCTGGGCGGGCGTGACCGTGTAGAAGCCCTCGGGAGCCTGACGGTCGCCTTCGCGCACCTTCGGGCCGAGTTGGCCCGACCAGCGGCAGATCGGATAGGTCTTGAGCAGCGCGTAGCTGCCGCTCGCCGACCGCTTCCAGACCTCCATCTCCGCTTCCTTCTTGTAGGAGCGAATGAGGATCGGATCGTTTTTCGACATGCCCTTCGCGGCCATCAACGACATGGTGGCGGCGGGAATGGGCGCAAGATGGCGCGTGGAGCTGCGCGAGAAACCGTTATCCTGGCAGGCTGCAAGCGCAAGCGTCAGGCTCGCTGCCAATGCGATACGT
>NZ_JBFUHH010000124.1:0-10768 GCF_056402495.1 Microvirga sp. P4_A5
AGCGGAGCGACCGGCCCATCCGGCGCCACCGGTCCGACCGGAGCGACGGGTCCGAGCGGAGCCACCGGCCCATCCGGCGCCACCGGTCCGACCGGAGCGACGGGTCCGAGCGGAGCCACCGGCCCATCCGGCGCCACCGGTCCGACCGGAGCGACGGGTCCGAGYGGTTCAACCGGCCCAACGGGTCCGAACGGTCCGAAACCGGGCAAGGACGATTGTGAGGACGACAAGGGTCCGAAGGGTCCGAAGCATGACAAAGACGATTGGAAGGATAAAGGCCATGGCCATGACAAGCCCACGGTTACGCAGGGCAAGGTCTCGATCAGCATGGACAAGCTGGCATCGGCTCCAATGGCCTTCATCAAGGGCGCGATGCAGGGCAACAATCCTGCGTCTCTCCTGGCTAAACTGACGCAGCATAGTGTGATCCCGGCAGGCTTTGGCGGAGAGCATGGCGGCAGCAGCCTTGGTAAGTCGGTTCTTGGGGGCATCAAGCCCAACCTGCTCGCCGATCATCTGGCTTCTGCCGCTACGATCGGCCAGAAGGGCAAGCCCGGAGCCGGCTCGACTACGCCGCTCCACACCACGCAGGGCGGGCCGACACCGACCTTGGAAGATCCGTCCAAGGCTATCCACGGTGTGTTGAAGCAGCACGGCTGATCCAACACCCGGTCGAGTTCCGAAGCGCGGGGCCTGCTTGCAGACCTCGCGCTTCGCGCATCAACAGCGATTCGACGTCGATGCGACCAATAACGAGTCCCGCGATAGACCTTCAACTCCGTGGATCATTTGGACAGATTGTGCCGCGCCATTTGCATCATCACCCACGAGGGCGGGCCGCGTGATAAGCTGTGGCCAATGGCTATCAACGCGCCGCCAATTCCTGCTTGGATGCGCAGGCATTGTTTCCTCGCAGGGGTTCATGATGCGTAACGCGGCACGATCTACCTCTCGGGAGCCGACGCTGCTCTCCGCGCCCCTCGAGTTGAAGGGCAACTGGGGAGCGCCCTTGGAGGGGCCGGCCGCGATCGTCGTGTCGCGGATGCGTGAGGCCTGCCTGTCGGGGCTGTCTCTGCTCTCCGACCATCAGCCCGGCAAACTGATCATCGACAACCGATCCGCCGGTGGAGCGGCGCCACCGCCTCCCCAGTCGCAAGCCGAACAGCCATCCGTACGTCTCCAGGTCGAGCAACCCCGCACCGCTTGGATCATCGTCACCGTCGGAGAGCGTGACTGGTCGCGACTGGCCTACCAGTTCGGACACGAACTCGGACATGTGCTCTGCAACAGTTGGGAGAGGTCGGCCGCGCCACAAATTCCGTGCCAGTGGATCGAAGAAGCGCTCGTCGAAGCGTTCTCGATTCGCGGTCTCGCAGCCCTGGCAGACGAATGGGAGCGAAACGTGCCTTTCCCAGGCCAAGAGGCGTTTGCAGGCAGCATTCGAAAATATCGGAGCGATCTGGTCGGAAAATACAGGAGGCGCGCGAGAGAGCTCGGGGCCACCCTGGATATGGGGGAATTCTTTCGGACTCATCGCGCTGCACTCGAAGCCAATCTGGGCGTATCCCCCAAGACCGCAGGCGCGGTTTTTGGCTTCCTCTCCGAGTTGGAGCAGAGCAGCGCCTACGTGGAGGACATGGGCGCTTTGAACCGGTGGCCCGCGAGAAGTGCGGTACCCGTCGAGAAATATCTGGGCCTGTGGGAGAAAAGTTGTCTGGAAATCAAGACTCCYGGCCTGCTGCCCAAACGGTTGCGGGACCTCCTGCAATTGGTTTGAGGTATCCCCAATGCGCCATGGCGCTTTTTTTGAAAGCCCTGTTTAAGTAAGGCTAGAGGTGATCGAGATGCACATTTCGCCCGTCACTGCCGAAGCTGTTTTGAGCGCGACTGCGTGTGACTACCCGAAGGCAAAGTCCATCGGGCTTTGCATGATTGTCAAAAACGAATCGGAAGTGATTCTCGACTGCCTTCGCAGCGTCCGACCATTGGTGGATTACATTCTCGTCCAGGACACGGGCTCGACGGATGGGACCCAGGACCTCATCAGAGAATATTTGCGAGGCGAGAACATTCGCGGCGAGGTGAGGGAAGAGCCCTGGGTCGATTTTGCACATAATCGGAGCCTCGCGCTGGCCCAACTGCGGCAGCGTCGCGACCTTGATTTTGCGTTGGTGATCGATGCCGACGAAACCATGGTGTACGATGACAATTTCGACGCCGACGCGTTCAGGGCAAGCCTCACGGAAGATCTGTACTACATCAAGATTCGACTCGGCTCGATCGAATACTACCGGCCGCAGCTATTTAGAAATGACCTGGCATTCAAATATCGCGGGGTCATTCATGAATACGTCGAGGGTCCCCCGGAGGGCTATGCCAACGGTACGGCGACGGGCTTCTACACGCATTCCGGACGGGGAGGCGCCCGTGGGAAAAATCCGCGGAAATACGAGGACGACGCCGCGGTGCTCGGTGAGGTTCTGAAAAAGGAGACCGATCCGTTCCTTATCTCCCGGTACACGTTCTACCTCGCACAAAGTTACCAAGACAGCGGCGCACCCGAAAAGGCCCTCCAATCCTATCTTGAACGGGTCGAGCTCGGCTTCTGGGATCAGGAAATTTTTGTCAGCCTGTACCATGCCGCCCGTCTCAAAGAGCAACTTGGCTATCCCGGACCTGAGATCATCGGAACGTATTTGAGCGCCTATGAAGTCTGTCCCAACCGGGCGGAGTCGCTTCATGGAGCAATGAGATATTGCAGGCTCCACGGGAAGCATCATCAGGGATATCTGCTCGGCAAGCGTGCCATCAACATGGCCTGTCCATCGACGGGACTCTTCCTCCATTCCTGGATCTACGATTATGGAGCCTTGGACGAATTTTCGATCCTCGCCTATTGGTCGGGTCACTATCAGGATTCACTCGAGGCTTGTCTGCGATTGCTGCGAGAAAACAAGCTGCCCCACCAAGACAGGGCGCGTGTCGATAAGAACGCAGCGTTTGCGCGCACGAAACTTGCGGACGTCGCCTGACGCGGTGAACCTGGTTAAGGCACAACGCTCTGCTCGTGCTTCAGAGAATTTGTTCTGCATCGATTGAAAGTATTCAGCGATCGCCGCTGGATCTAGCGTCCCACCGCTAGCAAACTTGAACAATACTGTATCTGAGAGGTAGCAGCGTCGCCGACTGCCTCCTTTTTAGCCAAAGGGATTACGGTATCGTACCTCTTAATACGTCTCGGTTTTTAAAAACCCATCATAATGGCGATTGTCATCTCCCTACATTCCACTGCCAATAGGTGTCCTAAGGGAAAGTCTTTCAGTGGAACCCGTCGGAACACCATCGATCCTTCCAGGCAAACTTTATAAAATTTCATCTCTTCGGAGGTGTAATGCCGCAAATACTTTCCCGAAACGGCGGCGCCAACGTTCAGACGCCGCCCCTTCGTCGGACATTTCCTCGTTGGCGGCAGACGCACGGGCGCCCTATGAAGCGCGCCCTCACACAGCGACGTGGCTGGGATGCTTCTCTTGGGGAGGCCTGCTTCCCCCTCACGCAAGTTGGCTGCAATCACGGCCGCTCCTATCGCGTAGCGTCGACATAACGATGGGCGCTGCGTTTATGGTCCTGAACGGATTCCTCGGTCCATTTTTCCTGCCACTAACGTTCGTTTCAAATTCCCCGAACAGCGCTCGACCTCGGCCAGACGCAATCAAGTTCGTGATCGCGCTCACGGTCCTGCTTTCGATCGTCACGGGTTTAGACATCGTCCAATTGGGCATGGGTGGGTGGGGAGACGCAGGATCGACCGGAGTGCTCCGGTATCTCATTGTTCAAGGTGGGTTCGTGATCGTCGGATGCGCGTTCATCGCCTCGGAGGCGGCCTGTCGAAAAAGGCACACGCGATTGCTGCGCCTGGCAGCTTGGCCGTCAAACGATTGCCGATCCCACGGTGCGGTCGAACAAGAAAATTTGGATGGTGCGGGCTCTCTGACATCCATATTGGCCCATGCGGCAGAAATCATGGAAGCTCCCCGAATTCTCGTCGTGTGGGACTTTGATGATAGCCCGACCCGTCAATTCGCCGTTTGGAACAGAGGGGAATTGCACGGTAGTTGCGAGCGAGTCGGTGGATCTGCGCCCCTCGTCGCACGGACGCACCAGGAGGCTGTTTTTGCAGTCGCGCGCGGAGCAGGTTCCTTGATGGGGCCGTCGCCACAGGGTCTAGACCTCATCGACCGTTCTTTCCGAGATGCGTTTCAGATTAGAAGTGCTGCGACTGCACCCTTTCGCGGACGATCCTCCGCCGGTCGCGTCTTCGTCATGGATCGTCCGTCCTGGACGGCTGAGGATCTGCAGCTTACGGAAATCGTTGCCGCTCACGTTGCCGGCGAACTCGACCAGCATAGTGCGCGAACAAAAATCAGAGCGGACGCTGCTCGCCTCGAGCGCACGCGCCTGGCGCATGATCTACACGATGGAGTGTTGCAGGGCCTGGCAGCCGCGGACATTCGGCTGAAGCTGGGTATGACCAACTTGCCCTCGAAACAACGCGAGCAATTCGAGCACGTTCGACGAATTGTCGCGAACGAAAGCGATCGGATTCGAACCCTAGTACAGGAAACACGCTCGTCGCCAGCCATGAAGAACGAGGCCATAGAACTCTCGGCTCATCTCGTCGAGGCGGTGGCCGTTCTGCGTCATCAGTGG
This sequence comes from Microvirga sp. P4_A5, assembly GCF_056402495.1. Lineage (NCBI taxonomy): Bacteria > Pseudomonadati > Pseudomonadota > Alphaproteobacteria > Hyphomicrobiales > Methylobacteriaceae > Microvirga > Microvirga sp. P4_A5. The sequence continues at coordinate 4,711 of NZ_JBFUHH010000124.1, forward strand.
TGCTGCGAGATTGAACTTGATGTGAGACCGCGCAACCTCAGTACCCGGCTGCCGGTGGCCTGGAATATACAGCACCTTCTCACGGAGGCCGTGTCGAACGCCATTCGTCACGGTGGAGCGTCCAAGGTCAGCGTTGAGGTTCGCTCTTCGAGGGAAGCTCTCTTGCTTCGCATCAGAGATAGCGGCAAGGGATTCGGCAATCGTGCCGGAACACTAGATGTTCGCGAGTTGGCCAAGCAGGGCGCCGCGCCCCTATCGATCTGTTCGCGCGTCCATGAAATGGGTGGATCGCTATTGATTGCAAGTTCCGGAATGGGCGCTGAAATGCGGATTGAGGTTCCCAGATGAACAAAGCGTTGCGCGTCACACTAGCTGACGACCACCCTTTGTTTCTCGGCGGGCTGGACTCGCTTCTCAGGCATGAAAGCGGCTTCGACATCCTCGCTACCGATCTGGACGGCGTCGCAGCCGTCGACAGCATCAGGCGGCACAAGCCCGACATTGCCGTTCTGGACATCCGGATGCCTGGGCTCAACGGTCTTCAGGTTGTCGAAGTTGTCAGGCAGGAGAAGCTCACGACAAAAATAGTCCTGCTGACGGCTGCGCTCATGGAACTACCGATCGTTCCGACACCGGTATCCGGCATATGGGCCATCCTACTCAAAACTGCCGCGTCCGACACGCTCGTGCGCTGTGTGACTGAGGTTGCTGCGGGCAAATGCTGGACTATTGACGATTTCCCGACCGGTCGGGCGGTCGGTGCATCGCGTTTGACCCCACGCGAGAGGGAGATTGCAAGCCTCGTCGCGGTGGGAATGTCCAATAAACAAATCGCAAGGACCGTCAACATCTCCGACGGTACYGTCAAGATACACCTCTACAACGCGTATCACAAACTCGGAGTCACGAACCGCACAGCGCTCGCAACGCTCCTCYATCACAARGTTTCCGACGAGGAAGTCGCTTCTTGACGAAACTCCAGAAGGCGGCGTTGCTGCGAAGCTGAACCATGTCGGCCGGTACTGGCTCATCAAGCTGGCCCCCGGAAAGCGTAGCGGTGTAGGCGCGAACTGGGTGCGCTTCAGTTCAGTTGGTTTCCCCCGACAGCGACGACATGTCGATGACGAAGCGATAACGGACATCAGCACGCTCCATGCGTTCGAAGGCTTCGTTGATCCGGTCCATGCGGATCGTCTCGCATTCGGGCAGGATGTTCTTGCGCGCGCAGAAATCGAGCAGTTCCTGGGTCTCGGCGATGCCCCCGATGGGCGAACCGGCGACACGTCGCCGTCCCAGCAGGAGCGGCACGGTGGACATTTCGTCGAGGGGGCCAACCTGGCCGACGATCACCAGCGTGCCGTCGACGTCCAGCAGCGCCAGATACGGGTTAAGGTCATGCTTGTTGGGAACGGTGTCGATGATGAGGTCGAAGCTGCTCGCGGCCTGCGCCATCGCGTCCCGATCCGCGGAGACGAGAAGCCGGTCGGCGCCGAGGGCGAGTGCGTCGGCCCTCTTGTCCGATGACCGGCTCATCACCGTCACGTGGGCACCGAGTCCAGAGGCCAGTTTCACCGCCATGTGGCCGAGTCCGCCCAAGCCGATCACGCCGACGCGGCTGCCGGGACCGACGCCCCAGGTGCGCAGGGGCGAATAGGTCGTGATGCCGGCGCAGAGCAGCGGGGCGGCACGGGACAGATCCAGTCCCTCGGGAACGCGCAGGACGAATTCTTCCCGGACCACCACGTGCTTGGAATAGCCGCCCTGCGTCATCTCCTGCGTGAGGCGGTCGAGCCCCCCGTAGGTTCCTGTATTGCCTTCCCGGCAGAGCTGCTCTTCGCCCTTCCGGCATTGGTCGCAGCGCTGACAGCTATCAACCATGCAGCCCACCGCCACATGATCGCCCGCCTTGAAGCGCGTGACCTCCGGGCCGACCTCGATCACGCGGCCGACGATCTCGTGGCCCGGGACGACCGGATAAGCTGACCAGCCCCAATCGTTGCGCGCCCAGTGGAGGTCCGAGTGGCAGACGCCGCAATAGAGGATCTCCATCGCGACATCGTTCGGGCGCAGCGCGCGCCGCTCGAAGGAGAAGGGCTGAAGGGGCGCGCCGGCGGACGGAGCGGCGTAGCCGAAGGTCTTGTAACGAAAGCTGGCCATAGTGTCGTTTCCACGCGTTGGATTGATGTTGTGAGAGGCAAACCGACGACCCGGCATGGGAACCGAAGTCCTCCCCACGCCGGCGTCGTTCTATATTGAACGCAAACTTGTGTTCAGAGTCCGGTCGTTCTCATCAACTGCTCGGGATAGCCCTCGCCCTCGATCCGGTGGAGCTTGGTGCCGGGGATCGGCAAGATCCGGCTTCTGTGCGAGCAGCGGCGAAGCTCGGCACTTCGCAGCCGGGCCTCAGCTAATCGATGCGTCGCCTCGAGGGGCGGCTCGGCGTTCGGCTGTTGGCGCGTACGACCCGCAGCGTCGTTCCGACCGAGGCGGGTGAACGCCTTCTGCGCACTCTCGCCCAGGCGATGACCTTCATCACATTTCAGCGAAGTGACGCAGCATGCGCGCGGCGTCCGGGTCTATCCCTGTAAAGAGGCGAAAGGCATCGACCGCCTGGAAAACGGCCATGCCGCCGCCCGACATCGTGCGGCACCCGCGGGCACGGGCTTCGCGCAACAACTCCGTTTCCAGCGGGAAGTATACGATGTCCGCGACCCAGAGCTCGGCCCGAAGCAACGCAGGGGAGATGACCATGCCTGGATAGCTCGCCATCCCGAGGGGAGTGGTGTTGACGATGCCGTCGGCCGATTTTATCGCATTCGGGAGATGGGGATTGGCGGAGGCACGGACCGCGCCGAACCGCTCACACAGGGCGCTGGCGAGACGATGGGCACGCTCCCCGTCAGTGTCCACGATAATGACCTCTCCAGTGCCAAGGGTCAGCAGAGCATGGGCAACCGCCGCACCGGCCCCGCCGGCGCCGAATTGAACCACGCGGTCTCGGCGGACATCTGCCAACTGGCTGCGGAAACTCTCTGCGAATCCCGACCAATCGGTGTTGTGCCCGACACGGCGGCCGTCCCTCAGGACCACCGTGTTGACTGCTCCCAGCGCTGCCGCGTCGGGCGAAAGCTCATCCAGCAACGGGAGCACGGTTTGCTTGCATGGGTGGGTGATATTCAATCCTGCGAAGCCGAAACGCTGGGCCGCGGTGAGGATTTCCGGCAGAGCGCTTGCGCTGATGCCGAGGGCGTCCAGATCGATCAGCTTGTAGATGTAGCGAAGGCCCTGCTCGGCCCCCTCCCGTTCGTGCAGAGCCGGGGTTCGAGAAGCCTGGATTCCGGACCCTACCAATCCCACGAGGATTGACGGCCATGTCCACGGTCCGGTGGCACCGCCCGACTGGCGACTGGCTGTCGATGGTCGCTGTTTGGTCATCTCGATCAGTTGCGGGCCGGAGCGATTGTCGTTCGAGAAATCATGCCGAGCATCGCCTTGACACCCACCGGATAACCATCGGTGCCGAGGCCTGCGATCACCGCGGTCGCAATCGGGGAAACATAAGATTTGTGGTACATTGGTTCACGTCGATGAATGTTGCTGATGTGCAGTTCGATGATCGGCCCCGGGAACATTTTCAGAGCGTCCATGAGCGCCATGGAGGTGAATGTGAATGCGGCGGGATTGATGATGATACCATCACCTTCGTCGATGGCCTCATGGACCCACTCGATGATCTCGTATTCCCGGTTTGACTGTCGGAACACGATGGGACGACTTTCTGCCGCCTCCAGACACATCGCCTCCACTTCAGCCAAAGTCGTGCGCCCATAGATCTCCGGCTCGCGTGTCCCGAGGCGGTTGAGATTGGGTCCGTTGAGGATGTAGATCGGCTTTGACATGACATTGTTCTCCAAAACTGGAGCTGATCATCCCTGGTAGCCGAAGACACGCGGCAGCCAAAGGACCGTTTCGGGCACGAAAGTGATGATGACCAGAGCTACGATCATCGCCAGGAGAAAGGGAAGAGTCTCACGGACAATATCGCGCAACGGTTCTCCGGAAATGTTCGCCATGATGAACAGAAGCAGCCCGTAAGGGGGCGTGATCAATCCGATCATGATGTTGACCACGACGACGACGCCGAAATGCACCAGATCGATACCCAATGCTTGCGCGGTCGGGATAAACACCGGCACGACAATGAGCAGGATCGCGGTTCCTTCGAGCACACAGCCGAGCAGCAGCAACAGCACGTTGACGAGGATGAGGAACCCCAGTGCAGAGAGATCCCAATGCGCAAGGAGGGCCTTCACCCCATCGGGGATATTTTCGACGGTGACGACGTAGTTGAACACGAGCGATCCGGCGATCAGCATGCCGATCGACGACGTCGTCCGGGCACTGACGGCGATCGACTTGTAAAAGTCTCGCCAGCTGACACTTCTGTAGAGGCCGGCCGAGATAAGGAGTGCGTAGGCAGCCGCGACCGCGGCCGCTTCGGTCGGAGTCATCACGCCACTGTAAATGCCGCCGAGCAGAACGACCGGCATCATGAGCGACGGAAAAGCATTCCAGGTGATTTTCGGCAGCTTCCGAAGCGGGACGGGCTTCTCGACAGGAAAGTTCTTTCGGCGGGCGGTGATGGCGATGATAAACATCTGGCTGAGCGCCATCAGCAAACCCGGGATGACGCCGCCCAGAAACAGAAAGCCAATGGACGCATCGGAGACGAGCGCATAGAGCACCATCGGGATGGATGGCGGGATGATAGGCCCTATGACCGAGGAGACAGCGGTGAGGGCAGCCGCATAGCTCGCGGTATAACGGCCGTCGCGGGTCATCATGACCTGCATCATACGCCCGGTGCCAGCCGCGTCGGCAATCGCCGAGCCGGACATTCCGGCAAAGATGATGCTTTGAAGGACGTTGACGTGGGCAAGTCCTCCGCGGAACCGGCCCACCAACGCGTTGCAGAACGCCATGAGACGGTCGGTCATGCTTCCGATGTTCATGAACTCGGCAGCCAGGATGAACAGTGGCACCGAGAGGATCACGTAGTTGGAGTACATTCCATTGAGGAGTTGCTCGGCAACGGTTCCCATGTCCTGACCAGCCAGGAGAAGGTAGAGGATCGAGCCGGCGATCATCGAATGGCCGATCGGCAGGCCGAGGAACGCAAGGGCGGTGATTGTCACCAGCGCAAGCGAGAAGGGGCTTGCCAGATTCATACGCCCGAACTCGCTTTTGTGGGATCAAACTCGTCCGGTGCAACGCCTCGCAAGGCCTGCCATGAGAGCCAAATGTACCGGACGATGGTCGCGACAACGAACAGAATATAGATTGAAAACAGGAGGTCGAACCGGATCTTCAGATACGCGGTGCTCTGCACCTTCATGAAGGTCACGTAGTCGACGACCGCCGGCAGCGACACGAGGTAGAGGGCGATAAGCACCGCACCGGAGATCACGCACATGACCCGGCGCGGCCGCTGGCCCACGGCGCCATAGATAATGTCGAACCGGATCTCCTCGCGTTCGGTCAGTACAAACGCGGCGCCCCACAGCACAAGCCAGACCCAAAGAATGACGCTCAACTCATGGGTCCAGCCAATGGGAAGGCCTAAAGCGTACCGGAACACGATCTGGAGCAGGAAGGCCAGGAACATAGCGGCCAACATGGCGGCCGCTATGTTCTCGGCGCGACGGCTGAGCCAGAGGCCGAGGGCCCGTGCGGAGACAATCATGCGAGGCCTCTTGGTTGCCGAGTCATTTCGGTTGCGAGTTCCGCGGTGTTGGGACTCATCACGAGTTCCGCAGATCGCATCCGGTGGTGCCTGACGGCAGCCCTACATCGCGTTGATCTTTTCGAGCATGCCCTGCGGCCAACTCTTGGCCAGGTCCGACGCGAGGTACTTCTTCTGTGCGAAGTCACGGAAGGCCTTCAGGTCCGGAGTGTAGACCTCGAGTCCCTTCTCCTTGAAGAAGCTTACGAGTTCCGCCTCCTTCTTCAGGTGCTCCTGGGTGCTCCATTCGATCGCTTTGTCAGCAGCAGCCTGGAA